>JBQGEH010000087.1:0-5179 GCA_052039515.1 Nakamurella sp.
ATCCGTTCGGCTTCTGCGGGGTGGACGGCTCGGTGCGGACGGCTCGGGTCGGCTCACCAGGGCAGCGGGCCGGGGCCGCCACGGGTGGCGCGGCGCTGCCAGCAGGTGCTGTGCCAGTGCCGCCGCCGGTCCGCGCCGTCCCCGTCGGCCGGCCAGACCACGACATGGGCGACCCCGACCGCCACCTCGTGGTCGCACCCGGGACAGCGGTAGGGCTTGGTCGCCGCCGATCCGCTGACCGCGCGCTCGACGAAGGTCCCCTCGGGCAGCTCGCGGTACTGCTGCCACCCACCGGTCGGCGTGGGGGCGGCAGCCGGGGTCCGCTGCCGGCGGACGGCGCCGGAGGATCGTCGGGGCACCGGGCCAGGCTAACCGCGGCGGGCGCCCGCACCGGCTGGACGCGGAGTCCCGGTGCCGGGTTCACTGCGGGGTGGTCCGCCCGGAGCGGACCGACGGAGCGGAGGAACGGCGATGGCCGGTGCGAACGACACGGACAACACCCGGGAGCTCGAGGACGGCCTGGTGCGCGACTTCCGGGTCAACCTGAGCTACGGCCAGTACCTGCACCTGGACGAGGTGCTCGACGCGCAGCGGCCGGTCAGTGTGCCGGAGCACCACGACGAGCTGCTGTTCATCATCCAGCACCAGACCTCGGAGCTGTGGCTGAAGCTGGTGCTGCACGAGCTGCGCGCGGCTCGTGGGTTCCTCGCCGCGGACGCGCTGCAACCGGCGCTGAAGAGCCTGGCCCGGGTCAAGCACATCCAGCGCACCCTGACCGAGCAGTGGTCGGTGCTCGCGACGCTGACGCCGTCGGAGTACGCCGAGTTCCGCAGCTTCCTGGGGACCTCGTCGGGGTTCCAGTCGTACCAGTACCGGGCCGTGGAGTTCGTGCTGGGCAACAAGAACGCACAGATGCTGCGCTTCTTCGGACACGACCAGCGGGCGCACGACCTGCTGGCCGGACTCCTCGGCGAACCGAGCATCTACGACGAGTTCCTGCGGCACCTGCACCGCCAGGGTCACCCGGTGCCGACGGCGGTGCTCGAGCGGGACGTGACGTCGGCGCACCGCTACGAGGAGTCGCTGCTCCCGGTGTTCCAGGCGATCTACGAGGAGCCGCAACGGTTCTGGTCGGCGTACGAGACGTGCGAGGAACTGGTCGATCTCGAGGAGAACTTCCAGCTGTGGCGGTTCCGGCACCTCAAGACCGTGGAACGGATCATCGGCAGCAAGCGGGGGACCGGCGGGTCCAGCGGGGTGTCGTTCCTGCGGGCCGCCCTGGACCTGTCGTTCTTCCCGGAGCTCTACGCGGTGCGCTCCGACATCGGCCGCTGAGCGGACGCACCCGCCGAACGCACCGGCCCGCACCGGCCCTTGTGATAGACCGGTGACCGTGAGTCACTCCCGGGGGTCCGCCGCCACCGTCCCGACGATCGCCCAAGCCGCTCCGATCGGGGGCGCGGCGACCATCGGCGCGCTGGGGGTGGTGTTCGGCGACATCGGCACCAGCGGCCTCTACACCTACCAACAGGTCGTCAACACCCCGGACAGCCGCCTCGACGAGGTGATGGTGCTCGGCACCGTCTCGATGCTGATCTGGTCGCTGACCCTGGTCGTCACCGTGCTCTACGTGCGGCTGCTGATGCGGACCGACAACGCCGGTGAGGGCGGCCTGCTCGCGTTGTTCGGGTTGCTGCGCATCCGCGGCGGCAGCCCCCGGACGTCGGCGGTCTGCGCGGTGCTGGCGATGATCGGGGCGGCCACGTTCCTCGGCGACTCCGTCATCACCCCGGCGGTATCGGTGTTGTCGGCCGTCGAAGGCATCGAGAACTACGACCCGGGGATGGCCGGCGCCGTGGTGCCGATCGCGGTGGCCATCCTCGCCGGTCTGTTCCTGTTGCAGCGCTTCGGCACCGAACGCATCGGCGGGCTGTTCGGCCCCGTGATGCTCGTCTGGTTCACGATCATCCTGCTGATCGGGGTGGTCTCGCTCGCGCAGAGTCCCCGCGTGCTGTCGGCGCTGTCCCCGCACTGGATCGTGCTGCTGGTCGCGCAGCAGCCGTGGGTGGCGTTCGTGGCGCTCGGTGGCGTCGTCCTGGCGATCACCGGCGCCGAGGCCCTGTACGCCGACATGGGTCACTTCGGGCGGCGGCCGATCGCCCTGGCCTGGCTCGCGATCGTGTTCCCGGCGCTGGTGTGCAACTACCTGGGCCAGGGGGCGGAGATCCTGCGCAGCACCGACGCGCTGCAGGACCCGTTCTGGGACCTGGTGCCGCGGTGGGCGACCATCCCCACCGTCGTCATCGCGACGATGGCCACCGTCATCGCCTCGCAGGCCGTCATCTCGGGCAGCTTCAGCGTGGTCCACCAGGCGGGCCGGCTGGGGCTGCTGCCGCGGTTGCGGATCCAGCACACCTCGGACGAGAACCCGCGCCAGATCTACCTTCCCGCGGTCAACCTGCTGCTCGCGGTGGCCGTCCTGACGCTGGTGCTGACATTCCGCAGCTCGGAGGCGCTGACCGACGCCTACGGCCTCGCGGTGACGTTGACGATCGTCATCACCACGACCATCTACCTGGTGCTGCGCCACCTGACGTCCGGATGGAGCTGGGAGTTCGCCGTCGGCGCCTTCGTCCTCGTCGTGATGCTGTTCTTCCTGGCGTCCAACGCGCTGAAGATCCCGACCGGCGGGTGGCTGCCGCTGTCGATCGGCCTCGTGCTGGCCACGGTGATGGGGGTCTGGTCGTGGGGCACCCGCCGGGTCCGCCGGCGACTGCAGAACGACGCCGGAACGGCCGATTTCGGGATCGACACCGAGATCGACCAGCACGTCGGCGCGGCCCGGGTGCCGGGCACCGCGGTGTATCTGGCGCGGGCGGCGAGCGTCGCGCCGCTGGCCCTGCGGTCGATGCTGGACTTCACCCACGTCCTGCACGAGCACGTCGTCGTGCTGCACACCGTGGTGTCCGATCTCGCGGCGGTCCCGGCCGAGGATCGGCTCGAGCTGGTGGACCACGGCCGCGGTGTCGTGGAGGTGACCTGCCACGTCGGTTACGACGAGCGGTTCTCCACCCCGGAGCTGGTCCGCCTGGCCCGCGACCGGTCGGACCTGCTGGCCGGGGTGGACGTGGACGGAGCCATCTACTTCCTGTCCGAGGTGACCCCGCACCGGCGGCCGCAGTCGGTGCTGGCCACCTGGCGGCAACGGGTCTACATCGGCCTGGACCGGGTCGCACCGGACCGCATCGACGCGCTCGGCCTGCCCACCGGGCGGACGGTGGTGGTGGGCCGGGACGTGGAGATCTGAGGCGTCCCGGCGACCCAGGTCCCTGTCCGGCGCGGGGACCGTCGGTCATCCTGGGACGCGGTCCCGTCACCCTTCCCGTCGTCAGGTCGGAGTTCCCATGTCGCTCGCCCGCGCCCGCGCCACCGCCGGCACCCTCCTGACCCGCCGGGCGGTCCTGTGGACCGGGGCCGCCGCGGGTGCGGGGGCGGTGCTGTCGGCCTGTGGCGGGGGAGGCGCGACCACCGGCACGACCACGGGCGCCACCGGGTCGGCGACGTCCGGGATGTCGGAGCCGTCCGCGTCCACCGGGTCGTCGGAGCCGGCTCCGTCGTCGCAGTCCTCGGGCACCACCGGACCGGGCACCACCGTGACCGCCATCGACGACGGGGTGCGGACGACGCTCGACGGGTTGTTCGACCGGGCCCTCGTCGACACCGGCGTGGTGGGGATGGCGGCGTCCGTGGACGTCGGGGCGCAGCGCTGGGAACGCAGCGGCGGGCTGGCCGATCTCCGGTCGGGGGCGGCGTTCGACCCGGCCGGCCACGTGCGGATCGCCAGCATCACCAAGACGTTCGCCGCCACCGCCGTGCTGCGGCTGGTGGACCAGGGTGCGCTCGGACTCGACGACGTGCTGTCGCGGTGGATCCCGGACATCCCCAACGGCGACCGGGCGACGGTCCGGATGATGCTCGGGATGCGTTCCGGCATCCCGGACTTCACCGCCGACGAGCAGTTCCAGGCGATGTTCGACGCGGACCCGACGATGCCGTGGTCGGACGCGCAGACGCTGGAGGTCATCCGTCGGCACCCGGCGGACTTCGAGCCGGACGCGAAGGTGGCCTACGCCGACTCCAACTACGCGCTGCTCGGCATGATCATCGAGCAGGTCACCGGCACGCCCGCCGGCCAGGTCATCACCGAGCAGGTGCTGGCCGACCTGTCCCTGCCGGACACCAGTTACCCGACCGACGCCACCATCCCCAATCCGCACCCCACCGGACACGTGCCCGTCGACCCGGTCGCCGGGCAGGTCTTCGACAACGCCGCCCGCCCACCGAAGGTCGTCGACGAGGTCAACCCCGCCGTGGCCTCGACCGCGGGCGCGATGATCGGCTCACTCGCCGACCTGCGGGTGTGGGGCCGGGAACTCACCGAGGGCACGCTGCTGACGCCGGCCCTGCAGCAGGAACGACTGGGCGCCATCCGGCGCTTCGACGGACAGCAGGTGAACTTCGGGTACGGCCTCGGGATCATCGGCCTGAACGAGTTCCTCGGTCACGACGGCGCGATCTTCGGGTTCAGCACCGTGGTGCTGCGACGGCCGCAGACCGACACCACCATCGCCATCGTCGCCAACGAGTCGACCAACAGCACGACACCGACGCTCACCGCGGCACTGTCGTTCATCTCCGCGCTCGACCCGGGGCAGCTGCGCTGACCGCGGACGCGGTCGCACGGCACCGCGGTGGGATCAGGGGATGATCGCGTCGATGTAGCCACCGTCCACCCGGACGGCCGCGCCGGTCGTGGCGGACGCCAACGGCGAGCTGAGATAGACCACCATGTTGGCGATCTCGTCCGGCTCGATGAGCCGCTGCAGCAGCGACTGCGGCCGGTGGAGCCGCATGAACTCGCGCTGGGCGTCGTCCCACGGCAGGTCGCGATCGACGAGCTCGTAGACGAACTGCTCGACACCACCGGTGTGGGTGGGTCCGGCCAGCACGGTGTTGACGGTGACGCCGGTGCCGGCCGCTTCCTTGGCGAAGCCCCGGGAGACCGCGAGCAATGCGGTCTTGCTCATGACGTAGTGGATCATATCGGCGGGGATGACGACGGCGGAATCTCTGGCGATGGTGAGGACCCGGCCCCAGCCGCGCCCCGTCATCCCCGGCA
>JBQGEH010000088.1:0-2396 GCA_052039515.1 Nakamurella sp.
TCGCGGAGCAGGAAGTCACCGGCTTCGTGTCCGAGGGTGTCGTTGATGGACTTGAAGTCGTCCAGGTCCAGGAACGCCACCGACGGCGCCGCGCCGCCGTCGCGCCACGCGGCCATCGCCCGGTCCACGCTGTCCACGAACCGGGTCCGGCTGGCCAACCCGGTCAGCGGGTCCTGGTCCACGCGGACCCGCAGCTGCTCGGTGACCCGCTCGCGGTCGTCCAGTGCCGCCTCCAGTGCGCTGCTGTGGTCGCGCAGCTCGCCGGACCGCTGCTCGGCCACCCGCAGCAGTCCGACCCCACGCGAGACGATCAGCACCAGCAGCACGGCCACGGCGGTCGTGGCGATCATCTCGCCGGTGCGGCCGCCGGTCTCCGGGTTCTCGACGATCTCGTGGACCAGCAGCCCGACCGGGACCAGTGCGGGGATGACGAGCGCCTGCATCCGCCGGCTCGACGACAACCGCGGCGCCCGGTCCGACCGCAGGGTCAGCCGGGTCATCGACGGGTCCAGCGCCGCCGCGCCGAACAGCAGGTTGACCAGGATCCAGCCGGAGTCGACGACCCCGCCCGCCCGGTAGGTGCCGGCGGCCTCGGCGAGGCTGTACCAGGAGTCGACCGCGACCAGCATCAGCAGAGCGCCGGACAGCAGCAGGTAGGCGCGGTGCAGCGAGGCGCGGCCGACCACCATCCGCAGCACCATCAGCAGCAGGCCGATGTCCAGCAGCGGGTACATCATCGCCACCGCGGTGGTGAGCCCGTCGGCGTCGGTGGTGACCACCGGTTCCAGCAGCGGCTCCCACAGCAGGGTGGCGATGCCGATCGTCCAGATCGAGGCGTCCACCCAGGCGGTGCGGTCCCGGCGGCCGACCGCGGCCAGGAAGCTGCCGACGACGGCGAAGAGCAACGGATAGAACAGCAGGTACAGCCCGTCGACGAAGGACGGGGCGGGCACCTCCGACCCGCCGAGTTCGTAGATCTCCGTCGCGATGTCGCCGGCCAGGCTGCACGACAGCCCGATCGCCAGCAGGACCCACGGCATCCGGACGGCCGGCCGGTGGATCCGCAGGCCCCAGCACACCGCGCCGACGACGGCGACCGACATGGCGAGGTACGACCAGCGCTGCGCGGCGTCGGGCAGGAACGGGTAGGCGATCACCAGGGCCGCCATGGCCAGGACGTAGGCGCGTTGGGTCATCGGCGGTCACCTCCACGGATCGCGAGCGTCTCTACGCATCGTAATCGTTCGTGACTCAACGTGCATGGCTTTGTCTGGGTCGACGGCGACGGAAAGGCGTGGCGATGAACCGGACCGGACTGATGGTGGCGGGGGTGGTCGTGCTCGCCCTCGGGGTGCTGTTCACCCTGCAGGGGCTCGGCTACGTCGGTGGATCGTCGATGACCGGCTCGACGACGTGGGCGGTGCTGGGGCCGGTGATCGCGATCGTCGGGCTGGTGCTGCTGGTCCTCGGCGCCCGCCGGCCCCGCCGACGCTGACGGCCCCGCCCGGGTGGGGCGGGGCCGTCGGGGGTCAGTGGCCGAGTGCGGCGTCGGCGTCGAGCAGGACCTTGGCGGCGACCTCGAGGCCTTCGATGCGGCCGAGTTCGGTGTCCTCGTGCTCGATGTTGACCAGCATGCCGGGGTCGACCTCGTACAGGGCGCGCAGGAACTCCGTCCAGAACGCGGTGTCGTGGCCCTTGCCGAGCGCGACGAAGTCCCAGGCGGCGGGCTTGGGCCACTCGTTGGCCCACTCGTCGCCGCCGAGGTTGGTGCGCGGCTCGTCGGCCGACAGCCGCCGGAAGCTGTTGTCCAGCACCCCGTTGAGCGCGGCGGTGTCGGGGTTGACGCGGACGTCCTTGGCGGCGGCCTGGTAGACCAGCTTCCCGAGCGTGCGGACGACGGCGACCGGGTCCATCTGCTGCCAGAACAGGTGCGAGGCATCCAGTTCCACCCCGACGTGCTGCACACCGGCCCGCTCGACCAGGGTGAACACATCGGCGGTGTTGAACACCAGGTTCTGCGGGTGCAGCTCGAGGGCGACCTTGACGTCGTGGTCACCGGCGAGGGCGTCGATCTCCCGCCAGAACGGCACGGCGACGCTCCACTGGTACTCCAGGACGTCCAGGGCGGCGGAGTTCCAGGCGTTGACGACCCAGTTGGTGACGGTGGCGCCGGGCTCGCCGCCGGGCAGGCCGGACATGGTGACGACGCGGTGCTGGCCGAGCCGGGAGGCGAGCCTGATCGAGCGGCGGACGTCCTCGGCGTGCTTGTCCCCCACGGCGGGGTTCGGGTGCAGCGGGTTGCCGTTGCAGTTCAGCCCGGCGATCTCGACGCCCGTGCCCTCGAACTGCCCGAGGAACTCGTCGCGCGCGTCGTCGCTGGTCAGGATGTCGTCGAA
>JBQGEH010000089.1:0-16059 GCA_052039515.1 Nakamurella sp.
TCCGGGGCGGGATCGCGCAGCGCGGTCGGATCGTGGGCGCCGCACCGGCGACCGGAGAGCCACGGACCTTCCAGGTGCACCCCGACCAGTTCGCCGTCGGCCACCTGCCCGGCGAGCACGTCGATCTGGTGCACCAGGTCGGCGGGATGGGCGGTGACCAACGACGCCACCATCGAGGTGGTGCCGTGCCGGCGGTGCAGGTCGATCGCGGCCCGGCTGGCCGCCGCCGTCGCCTCCGGGAAGGCGCCACCCCCGCCGCCGTGGACGTGCATGTCGACGAACCCCGGCACGATGGTGACCGCGCCGAGGGCCCGGTCGGCGGGCCGGGCCGGGGTCCCCTCGCCGACGGCGGTGATCCGCTCCCCGTCGATCTCGAGCCACCCCGGGCGCAGCAGCGTGTCCCCGGTGGCGACGGTGTCGGCGGTGACGAGCACGGTCACAGACCCTGCCACGCGGGCTTGGCCAGCCAGGTCTCGCGGTAGTAGTCGGCCAGCTGCAGCCGGGACGCGGCGGGCCCGTCGAGCAGGACGGTGACGTGCGGGTGGTGCTGCAGGACGGTGCCCGGCCACAACGCGCTGACCGCGCCCTCGACGAGATGGTGGACGGCTTCGGCTTTCTGGGCGCCGGTGGCGACCAGCAGCGCGTGCCGGGAGGCCATGATGGTGCCCAGGCCCTGGGTCAGGCAGTGGGTGGGGACGGCGTCGAGGTCACCGTCGAAGAAGCGTGCGTTGTCCAGGCGGGTCTGCCGGGTCAGCGTCTTGATGCGGGTCCGCGAGGCCAGTGACGAGCCGGGTTCGTTGAAGCCGATGTGGCCGTCGGTGCCGATGCCCAGGATCTGCAGGTCGACCCCGCCGGCGGCGGCGATGGCCGCCTCGTAGTCGGCGCACGCGGCGGCGATGTCGGTGGCGAGCCCGTCCGGCCCCTGGACCGCGTCGGAGGCGAAGTCGACCCGGCCGACGAAGGTGGTGTCGATGACCGTGCGGTAGCGCTCGGGGTGGTCGGCGGGCAGGCCGACGTACTCGTCCAGGGTGAACCCGCGGGCGCGGGCGAACGACACCTCGCCGGCGGCGTGCCGGGCGGCGAGTTCGTCGTAGATGGCCAGCGGCGACGACCCGGTGGCCAGGCCGAGCACCGCATCGGGCATGCGCCGCACCAGTGCGCCGACGGCATAGGCGCCGAGCCGGCCGATGGTCCGGCTGTCGTCGGTGCTGACGATCTCCATGGTGGTTCCCTTCGGGGTGGTGCGGGGTGACGCGCGGGCCCGGCCGGCGCGCGGCCCGCCGGGCCCAGCCCGACCGCGGCCCGGGGGTCCGGCGGCCACGGGGGACAGCCGGGCGCCGGTCCCGGCGACAGCGCCCATGGCCGCGGTGATGTCGACGTCGGACGGCTGCTTCTCCATGACCACCACCGGCACGACGGTGGGCTTGCCGGTGGCGGCGACGGCGGGCACGTCGTAGGTCATGACGCGCTGGCCGCGCTGCACCCGGTCGCCCTGGGCGACGTGGGCGGTGAAGCCCGTGCCCTGCAACTTGACCGTGTCCAGGCCCAGGTGGACCAGGACGCCGACCCCGTCGTCGGACATGATCACGTAGGCGTGCGGCAGCAGGGTGTGCACGACGCCGGCGAGCGGGGCGACGGCGTCGACGACCTCCGCCGGCGGCTGCACCGCGAGGCCGTACCCGACGAGTCCCTGGGCGAAGACCTGGTCGGGGACGTCGGTCAGGGCCAGCGTGCGGCCGGGCAGCGGCGAGGTCACCTCGGTGCGACCGGCCGACGGGCCGCTCACCGCCGCCACCGGAGCGACCACCGCGGCGTCGGACACCGCCGGCGCGGCGCCCGCCGACACCAGCACCGGCGACGCGGCCAGCGCGTCCTTGATCTGGTTCTTCAGTGTCTCGGCCTGGGTGCCGAAGACGGCCTGCACGTTCGAGCCGACGTCGATGACGCCCGCCGCCCCGAGTGCCCGCAACCGGGCCCGGTCGACCTTGGTGGTGTCGGCGACCTCCATCCGCAGCCGGGTGATGCAGGCGTCGACGTTGACCAGGTTGTCCCGTCCACCGAAGGCGGCGATGAGCTTCTCGGCGCGGCTGTCGGCGGCGGGACCACCGACGCCCGAACCGGTCTCGTCGGCGGCGGTGTCGGTGAGGTTGGCGGCCTGCTCGGCCTCGAACTCGTCGTCGGGCTGGCGGCCCGGGGTGCGCATGTTCCAGCGCTTGATGGCGAACCGGAAGAGCAGGTAGTACACGGCGAAGAAGACGACGCCCATGACGATCAGCAGCGGGATGTTCTTGGCCGCCGGGGCGGTGCCGTAGAGCAGCAGGTCGATCAGCCCGGCCGAGAACGAGAAGCCGAGGTGGATGTCGAGCAGGTAGGCGATGGCCAGCGACAGACCGGTGAGCAGCGCGTGCACCACGTACAGCGGGAAGGCGACGAACATGAACGCGAACTCGAGCGGCTCGGTCACGCCGGTGAGGAAAGCGGTGAGGCCGGCGGCGGACAGGATGCCCAGCGCGACCTTGCGCTGCCGCTTGTGGGCCATGTGGATCATCGCGAGCGCCGCCGCGGGCAGGCCGAACATCAGGATCGGGTAGAAGCCCGAGGTCAGCAGGCCGGCCGACGGATCGCCGGCGGCGAAGCGGGTGAGTTCACCGGTGACGGCGGCGCCGCCGCCGGGCGGGGTGTAGTCGCCGTAGAGGAACCACACGTAGGTGTTGAGGATGTGGTGCAGACCCAGCGGGATGAGCATCCGGTTGGCGAAGCCGTAGGCGAAGGCGCCGAAGGCACCGGAGCCGCCGATGAACTGGCCGACCGAGGTGAGGCCGGCGTCGAACAGCGGATACAGGTAGCTCAGCGCGAAGCCGAGGAACAGTGTCGACAGCGAGACCACGATGGGCACGAACCGCCGACCCCCGAAGAAGCCGAGGTAGGACGGCAGCTGGATGTTGTGGAAGCGGTCGAACAGCAGCGCGGTGATGAGCCCGACGAGGATGCCGGCGAACACGCTGTAGTTGATCGTCTCGTCGCCCTCGAGCACCACCGGCGACATCGTGGTGAAGACGGCCTTGATGACCAGGTACCCGGCGACCGCGGCGAGGGCGGTGGAGCCGTCGGCCTTCTTGGCGAATCCGATCGCCACACCCACGGCGAACAGCAACGGCAGGTTGGCGAAGATGGCGTCGCCGGCCGCGCTCATGGCGTCGAAGAACGGGCCGATGACCGGCGTCGACATGCCGCCCAGCAGGTCGGGCTGACCCAACCGGAGCAGGATGCCCGCAGCGGGCAGCAGGGCGATCGGCAGCATGAGGCTCTTGCCGAGCCGCTGCAGCTGTCCGAAGCCGGGGATGCGCAGACCCGACTTCTTCCGGGGCGGCGCCGCCGGCGCCGCGGGGGTGGTGGCTGTGCTCATGGGTCCGGGTTCCTCCGCGGTGCCGGGCCGACGCCGCTGCGGCGTCGGGCTCTCGAGGTGGGATGGAGATGTCGGCGTCCCCGCCGTCTCGATTGGTCTGGACCAATCGGCTCACAGCAGATTGGCATAGACCAATCATGGAAGCAAGATCTTCACGGATGTGGTCTGGATCACATCGTCCACCTGGCCACGCGAGGGTCGCGCACGGACGTGTCTAATGGTCCAGACCAATACCCGTCGACGGTGCCCACCCGAGGAGAGCCCGTGGAGTCCGCTCGTCCGGCACCACCCGACGCCGCTCCGACCGCCGGCGCCCGGAACCGCCAGGCCACGGCGGCCACCGTGCGGCTGCCGAAGTACTTCCACGTCAAGCAGGAGATCCTCACCCTGATCGCCGGGCTGTCCCCCGGCGCCGCCGTCCCCACGGAACGGGAGTTGGCCGAACGGTTCTCGACCTCACGGACGACGGTCCGGCAGGCGATCACCGAGCTGGTGATCGACGGCCGGCTGGAACGGACGCAGGGGCGGGGCACCTTCGTCGCGGCCCCCCGGCTGATGCAGGTCCGGCAGTTGACCTCGTTCTCCCAGGACACCACCGACGAGGGACGGCAGGCCGGCAGCGTGCTGCTGGCGCTGGACGTGCGACCCGCGACCGAGGAGATCGCCACGCACCTGGAGGTCGCTCCGGGGTCACCTGTGCACCGGGTCGAACGCGTGCGGACCGTGGCCGACGAGCCGATCGCCCACGAGGTCGCGCACCTGCCGGGGCCGCTGGCCGATCTCGGGGCGGAACTGGCCGCGCGGGGTTCGCTGTACCGCACCATGCGCGAGGCCTACGGCATCGAGCTCGCCGGGGTGCAGGACGAGGTGGAGACGACGCTGGCCGACCCGGTCCAGGCCGCCCTGCTCACGGTCGATCCCGGGCTGCCGCTGCTGCTGGTGCACCGCACCGGCTGGGACGGGACCGGACGGGTCGTGGAGTGGACCGAGTCGGTGTTCCGCGGTGACCGCTTCCGCTTCGTGGCCGGCAGCCGACCCGATGCGGCCGGACGGCGGGCGTCCGGGGCCTGACGGCGGGCCGACCGGGGGTCAGGCGCTGCCGGCGAAGACGTCGAAGCCGTCGATGACCAGGTAGTTGCCGCTCAGCTTGCGCAGGGTGATCGTGTGCGCGCCCATCGGGAGGTCGCGCAGCGAGTACAGCGTGCCCGCGATGTTCGGGCCGGAGCCGGCCTGGTTCACCACCCCGCGTGACACCCCGTCCACGATGACCTCGGCGGTTCCCAGTCCGACGCCGAACAGTCCCAGCACGTCGACACCGGACCCCACGAAGGAGAAGGTCGCCGTCGCACCGTTCACCGGCGTGTAGTGGATGTCGCCACCGATGGTGAGCTCCGACGGGGAGCGGCCCGCGTCGGTGAACCACTGACCGGCGTAGCCGACCGCGCTGGTCGTGTCGTTGATGGGCAGCGCGCTGCCGGCCACCTTGACGACGCCGTCCACGGTGACGTCCATGGTCCGGTTGAACACGTACACCCCGTCGATGACCATCGACTTCGCCTGCAGATTGGTCACCCGCACCGTGTGCAGGTCGTTGGTCAGGCCCACCTGCGCGAACAGTGTCGCCCGCACCTGGACCCCGGCGGGCACGGCGGTGTTCACCGTGACCGGCGGCCCGCCGTCCACCGAGACCGAGATCAGCCCCTGGTCGGGGGCCTTGTTGCCGATCAGGCTGACGTTGGTGCCGGTGACCTTGAAGACGACCGAGTCGCCCGGGGTGGTCGTGTACCGGACGTCGTCCCAGAGGTCGCCGATCCCACGGGAGATGACGTTCCAGGAGCCGAGATAGGTGGCGGCCGTGGTGCTCTGGTCGATCCCGGTGTAGGCGGTGACGGAGTTGCCGAACGGGTCGGTGGCCACGATGCGGTAGCGGTGCACGGAGCCGGGGATGAGGTTGCGGTCGACGAACGACAGGGTCGGCACCGTCCAGAAGTTGCTCTTGACCGGTCCGTACGTCCACACCGGGGTGGTGGCACCGGTACCCCGGTACACCGCGTAGGTCAGTGCGGCGTTGTCCGGATCCCAGGTGCCGGAGAAGGTGACGGCGGCGCGGCCGTTGGCGTCGGCGACGGTGGCGGTGCCCGGGAACTGCCAGTTGGCCAGCGTCGGGCCGTCCAGGTTGGGTGCCTTGGCGGCGACCGCGTACCGCACCAGACCCTGCTGGGCCACCCCGTCGACGATGGTGAACTCCCCGCCGAGGACGACGTAGTCCGCGTTGGCGGTGACCGACCAGGCCGCCTGCCCGACGCCGGACGCGGTGCCGACGTTCAGCGTCGGGTACCAGTGCAGCAGGGTCGGCCGCGGCCACCCGGCGAAGCTGAAGTAGCCGCCCACGTCGGAGTGGGTGTTGGTGCCGCCCACGGTGACCGTCTGGGCCAGCGCCCGCCGGGAGGGCGATTCGGGGAAGCCGCCCATGTTCGCGCAGTCGTGCGCGTGGGAGACGGAGTAGAGCACGCCGTTCACCGGGTAGGCGTCGTAGGTGTCGCCGTGGCAGTCGCTGATCCACCGGATGCTGCCGTCGGTGGGCGACAACGCCGCGGTGCCCTCCAGCCGCGGCTGCGAGCGGTCGCCGAAGTTGTAGCCGCTGATGTAGACGTTGGTGCCGTCGGTGCTCAGGCTGGTGATGGTGGATTCGACGCCCATGTTGCGGATCGGCCACACCGCGAGGTCCGACGACGCCGAGGCCCACGGGGTCACGGTCGCGCCGGTCGCGGTGGACACCGCGCCGACACTCTGCGCGGTGACGCCGTTGAGGGCACCGAAGCGGCCGCCGACGATCAGCTTGCTGCCGTCCGGCGAGAGCACGAGCGCGGTCACCGTGTTGTCGGCCGTCGCCGTCCAACCGGTGCGCACGTTGCCCGCGCGGTCCCAGGACCGCAGCTGCCCGGTGAACGTGCCGCCGGCGTAGACGGCGTCGTTGGAAGCGACGATGTCGTTGACCGTCCGGTCGACGCCGTTGACGAAGGTGGACACCAGCGGGGCGCCCGGCTGGGTGAGGTCGAAGGCGGCGATCCGGAGCCGGTCGACCCCGTCGACCTGACTGAAGCTGCCCCCGACGTACAGCCGGGTGCCGTCGGGTGAGGCGGCGATGGCCTGTCCGGTGCCACCCGTGAGGGTGTGCACGAAGGTGGTGGACAGGTCGCCGGTCACGAGGTCGAAGGCGAGCAGGTTGGTCCGGGGCACCTCGTTCACGCCCAGCGGGGAGCCGGCCGGGCGGGCGGCGCTGAACTCGCCCGTGGCGTAGACGGTGGAGCCGACGATCACCTGTGCCCGGACGATGCCGTTGATCTGCGCCGTGGGCAGCACGTCGGCGCTGACGGTGGGCGGGGTCCCGGCCGGCGGCCGGGTGTCGGCCGTGGCGGCGGGCGCACGGTCCACCACGACCGCGGTCAGCGCGAGCAACGCGACGAGGGCCCCGACCGTCCGGCGGCGCCAGCGGGCGCCGGCGCGGCCACCGGGTGAGCGGTCGACACCGTGGAGCACGGGCGGATTCATCAACTGCACACTTCCCCGGGGTCGGCGGCGTCGTCGTCGCGACAGCATTCGAGCCGCCGAATCATTCCACGGTGTCCCTGCCCGGCGCAGGCGTTCGAGGGACCGCGTGATCGGTCGCGCCCACCGGACCCCGGTCCCTGGTGGTCGCGCCGGCCGGCTGCCACGATGGCCGGATGCCGCTCCCGCCGCCGCTGCCCGCGACCCGTCGAGCCGCCGTGGTGGACCGGCCCGGGCCCGCCGACAGCATCCGGCTGACCGACCTGCCCGTCCCGGAGCCGGGGCCCGACGAGGTGCTGGTCCGGGTGTCGGCGGCCACGGTGAACCCGGTCGACGGGTACGTCCGCAGCGGACGGTACGACACCCCGGTGCCGTTCCCGTTCATCCTCGGCCGTGACCTGGTCGGGACGGTCGCCGCCGTCGGCGGGGCGGTGCGGACGGTGCGACCGGGCGACCGCGTGTGGGCCGACAGCCTCGGGCACGACGGGCGGCAGGGGTCGTTCACCGATCTGGCGGTCGTCCCACGCGACCGCGTCTACCCCGTCCCACCGGGAGTGGACGCCGAGACCCTGGTCGCGGTGGCGCATCCCGCCGTCACGGCGTACCTGGGTTGGTTCGTGCACGCCGGGATCCGGCCCGGGCACACCGTCTTCGTCGGCGGCGCCGCCGGGAACGTGGGTACCGCGGCCATCCAGCTCGCCCGGCGGGCCGGCGTCCGGGTGGTCGCCGGCTGCCGACCGGAGCGCGCCGCCCGGTGCCGCGCCGCCGGCGCCGACGAGGTGGTCGACGACCGGGCGCCGGATCTGGTCGACCGGCTCCGGCAGGTCGCCCCGCAGGGCGTCGACGCGTTCTGGGACACCTCCGGCGGCAACGACTTCCGGGTCGCGGCGGCCGTGGTCACCGTCGGTGGATGCGTCCTGGTGACCGCGGCACGCACCGCGTCACCGGAGATGAGCTGGGCCCCGTTGTACACCCGCGACATCACCGTGCGTGGCTTCGTCCTCAGCCGCGCGACCTCCGCACAGCTGGCCGACGGAGCCGCCCTCATCGCCACCATGGTCGCCGACGGTGGCCTGACCACCCGGATCGCCGGCCGGTACCGGCTCACCGAGGCCGCCGAGGCGCACCGGCGGATCGAGGCCGGCGGAGTCGACGGACGACTGCTGGTGCTGCCCTGACCGGACGGTGCGTCCCGTTCCCGACCGCGTGATCCTCGCCGGGTGCAAGACTGCACCATCTGGCTCGCCGTCCCCCGCTACGCGTAGCCGCCGCGACGGACGCATCCACCGTTGGAGGCAGTCGTCCGGTGACACCCCGGTGATTCCGGTAAATCTCCGGTAAAAGCCGGCGCGTGGCAGCGAAATCGCCTGCGGTGACACGTTTGCCGCTGTGCTTCCGAGGAGACAGCCAGAGCAGCAACGTCAGCTGTCGAGGAGGTCGGTGTGACGACGATGTCGCCCCGGACGGACGGTCCGGTCACGAGTACGGTTCCCGCCCGGATGGACCGGTTGCCCTGGACCAGGTTCCACTGGTCGGTCGTGGTCGGGCTCGGGGTGTCGTGGATCCTGGACGGCCTCGAGGTCCAGTTGGTGTCGGTCGGCGCGTTCGCCGAGACGTTCCACATGACGCCCGGCGAGGTCGGGTTCACCGGAACGATCTACCTGCTCGGCCAGGTCATCGGCGCGTTGTTCTTCGGCCGCCTGACCGACCGGCTGGGTCGCAAGCGGCTGTTCATCCTCACCCTGGCCATCTACCTGATCGGCAGCGGCATCGCCGGTCTCGCCCCCGCGGTGTGGTTCCTGTGGCTGTTCCGCTTCGTGGCCGGACTCGGCATCGGTGGTGAGTACACCGCGATCAACTCCGCGATCGACGAGCTCATCCCGTCCCGCTACCGCGGCCGGGTGGACATCGCGGTGAACGGGACCTATTGGGCGGGCGCGGGTCTCGGCGCGTTCGCCAATCTGTGGCTGACCGATCCGGCGGTGGTCGACCAGAACTGGGGTTGGCGTATCGCGTTCTTCATCGGCCCGGTGCTCGGGCTGGTCATCATCTACCTGCGCCGCCACATCCCCGAGAGCCCGCGGTGGCTGCTGACGCACGGCCGGTCGGAGGAGGCCCACCGGACGGTCGACGAGATCGAGGCGCGGGTCGAGGCGGCGGGCCACCCGCTGACCCCGGTTCCGCGGGAGAAGGCGATCTCGGTGGTGGAGAAGCCTCCGGTGCCGCTGCGTCAGCTCGTGCACATCTTCGTCAAGGTGTATCCGCAGCGCACGATCCTCGGGTTCACCATGATGGTCACCCAGTCGTTCCTGTACAACGCCATCTTCTTCACCTACGCCCTCGTGCTCGAGAACTTCTACGGCATCGCCCGTTCCGACACCGGCTACTACTTCTTCCCGTTCGCGCTGGGCAACCTGCTCGGGCCCTTGCTGCTGGGGCACCTGTTCGACACCATCGGCCGCCGCCGGATGATCTTCACGACCTACGGCGCCGCGGGTGCGGTGCTCGCCGCCAGCGCGGTGCTGTTCCAGGCCGGCGCGCTGAACGCGACCACCCAGGTGGTCTTCTGGTGCGTCTCGTTCTTCTTCGCGTCGGCGGGTGCGTCGGCGGCGTACCTCACGGTGTCGGAGATCTTCCCGCTCGAGCTGCGCGGACAGGCCATCTCGTACTTCTTCGCCATCGCCCAGGGCGCGGGGGCGTTGGCGCCCACCATCTACGGCCTGATGATCGGCGACGGCAGCGACCGGTTCCCGCTCAGCATCGGGTACTACCTGGGCGCGGCCATCATGCTCATCGGCGGTGTGGTCGCCTGGAAGTTCGGCGTCGACGCGGAGGGCAAGGGCCTGGAGGACATCGCCGACCCGCTCTCGAAGGTGCCGGCTCCGTCGGCGGAGTCGAACCTCCGGAAGGGGACGCCGTCGTGAGCGACGGGACCGGCCCCGGGGAGCGGGCTTTCACCGTCGTCGTGGCGGTACGTCGCTCCGGGTCGCCCGCCGCCCTGCGGTGGGCGCTCAGCGAGGCGGCGGCGCACGGCGGAACCGTCTTCGCGGTCCGGTCGTGGCGGTTGCCCCGGCCGCCGGCGGCGGTGGCCGGACGGCCGCCGCTGGTCTCCGTCGACCCGGACGCCGCCTACACCGAGGCCGAGCAGGCGCTGGTCGCCGACGTGGCGGCGGGGGTCGGCACGGAGGCACCCGTCGTCTGCCGTCTGGTGCACGGCGGTCGGCGGGCCGTCCTGATCGACGCCTCCAGCCGGGCCGACCTGCTGGTCGTCGACCTGCCCTCGCGCACCGACCGGACCACCCCACCACGACTGGTGCACCGGCTGATCCGCGACTCCCACTGCCCGGTCGTGGTGCTGCCGCCGCGAGCGGCGGGCTGACCGATCAGGCGGGGCAGGGTTCCGCGCCGATGACGGGGACGCCACCCCGCTGGATCGGCGTGGGATGACCGGCCGCCGCCCATTCCGCCGGGGTCAGGTGGTGGCACGTCATGGTCGGGCCGCTGTAGTAGATCGCCGGGTTCCCCTCGTACTGGTCGAACGAGTCGAGATCCCGGCCCTCGACCGTGAAGCGGGGAACACGCGCCGGATTCGGGAAGCCCGCCTCGGCCCAGGCTGCGTAGGTCAGGGGCGCGGGCGGTCGGGTGTCGTAGAGGCCGATCTGCACCAGGGTGGGGTCGTCGCTCCAACCCAGCTGGTAGAAGCCGCTCACCTGCAGCTGGGGGTACCAGAAGCCCAGCTGCGACCACTCCTGGTAACTGATCCGGCGGGTCGGCTGCAGGTAGATCGACAGGAACAGGTCGTCCCCCGAGCGGTACTTCAGCAGGCCCCCGTTCGCCGGGACGACGATGGGAGCCGGGAACCCGGCCAGGGCCCACTGCTGATAGGTCAGGACGCCGCCGACGGTGAGGTCCCCGACGATGGATTCGGCCCGGATCCGCGGGTCGTCCGGAGTCTTGGTGAACTGGGTCGTGAGGACCTGAGGCGCGGGCGCGCCCATCGCGACCCAGTCGTGACCACCGAGCGTGCTGGTGACGCCGTCACGGACCTGGTAGATCGTGGTCGACCAGGCCTCGCGGTAGAGACCGTCCGGTGTCGCGGCCTGCGCCGACGTTCCGGTCAGCAGCAAGGTGGACGCCGTCGCCGCGGCGACGAGCAGGGAGACGAGACGGCGCATCAGGGGTCCTCCGGGTCGGGTCGGCGGGCCGACGCTAGCAACGGACGCACCCGTCTGTCCGGCGAACCGGACGGAACGCCTCAGCCCACCGCCCGCAGGTGCGACCACACCCCCGGCTCGCCGGCGCGGTCGATGGCGGTCTGACTGACGGTCACCCCGCCCCCGGGCCCAGCCGGGACGGGCGCCCCGGCGGCGACCACGTAACGCCGGCCCCCGGGACTGCCCAGGAGGGCGGTCCCGTCCGCCGGTACCTGCCGCACATGGCGCCACCGGTCCTCGGTGCCCGCCCGGTCCACGGCCGCCGGGTCGATGCGCACCGGCGGCCGGAACCCGCCGACGTCGGCGAAATCCACCAGGTACACCGGAGCCCCGCCGGCGGCCACGAAGACGTCCGTGCCGGCCTGCAGCAGCGTTCCGTCCCCGGGGGTGTCGGCGAGGTGGCTCCACTCGGCCGGGCCACCGGCGGTCCGCACCGCCGCCGGGTCCACCACCGACGCCGGCCGGTACCCGCCGACGGCGGCGTAGTCGGACAGGTACACCGGGGCGCCGCCCGCGGCCACGTAGATCTCCGACCCGGCCTGCAGCAGCGTCCCGTCGGCGGGCCGGAACGACAGGTGTCCGAAGTACCCGCCGGTGCCGGCGTAGGCGATCTGCACCGGATCCACCCGGGAGGCGGACCGCGGGCCCCCGATCGCGTCGTAGGTGCTCAGGTACGTCGGCGCGCCCCCGGCCACCAGGTAGATCGGCGACCCGTCCGGTCCGGCCTGCAGTAGCGTCCCGTCCGGCGGCGAGAACAGCAGGTGCGCCCAGCGACCGCCCTGCCCGCCGTTGGCCAGCGCCGCCGGGTCCACCCGCACCGCGGCGCGCGCACCGCCGATGGCGTCGTAGGAGGTGAGGTAGGTCGGGGCGCCGGCCGCCACCAGGTAGACCGGTGACCCGTCCGGGCCGGCCTGCAGCAGGGTGCCGTCGGCGGGGAAGAAGCGCAGGTGGTTCCACGGCGCCGGTTGGCCCGCGTTGTTGAGCGTGGCCGGATCGACCGGGGTCGCCGGCCGGTAGCCGCCGATCGGGCCGTAGTCGCTGACGTACAGCGGCGCACCGCCGGCCACGACGAAGATCTCCGACCCGTTCTGCAACAGGGTCCCGTCCGCCGGGACCGCCGAGAGGTGGCTCCACCGCCCGCTCTCCCCCGCGCGCCGCACGGCCGCCGGGTCGACCACGACGCCGGGACGGTAACCACCGACCGCGCCGTAGTCCGAGACGTACAGCGGCGCACCGCCGGCCACGATGAACACCTGCCCGCCGGCCTCGAGAAGGGTGCCGTCCCTCGGTACCTGGCGCAGCGTGGCGAAGTCGGTGCCCGAGAGCACCCGGTAGGCGGTCGATCCCGGCACGGCACCGAAGTCCGAGACGTACACCGGTGCGCCGCCGGCCACCCGGTACAGGGTGCCGTCGTCGCCGTTGACGACGAAGTCGCCGTCGCTGACGGGCGGCACCGCGACGGACGCCTGGATGAGCTGCGCGGCGGTGGTGGCGGTGGCCCGCATCGGGTCGGGGTACCGCGGCGCGGTCTGCAGGATGGCGACGAGGTACCGGTCGGTGTACCCCACCGAGTGCACCGCCCACGGATAGCGGGTGAAGAAGCTGTCGCCGCCCCAGCCCTGTTTGGAACCGTGGTCGCCGGACAGCGCGTTGAGCCCGAAGGCCTGGTCGAAACCGTCCGAGCCGCGCGGCGCGCTCTGGGCCATCACCGGCATCAGCCACGGGCCGACCGCCGGATCCTGGGACGCGCGGAAGAGGAACGTCGTCATGTCGTGGGCGGTGATGCGGGCGGCACCCCAGTGGCCGACCCGGTCGGTGGCGTTCGTGGTCGCGGTCAGACCGTAGCGGGCGGCGATGGTGGGCACGATGTCGGCCCGGAAGAGGCTGGTGGCGATGCCGTCGTCGCTGACCTGGAGCATGGTCGCGAGCCGGCTGCGCAACCCCTCCCCGGTCGACTGCCAGCCACCGTTCACCACCAGGTGGTACGCGGCGATCATCAGCTTGACGATGGATTCCGAGGCCACCTGGGAGCCGGCGTTGCCGGTCTCGGCCAGGACCGCCCCGGTGCCGCGGTCCACGACGCTGATCGCCGCCGACACCCCGTTCGCGGTCGCGTTCGCCTCGGCCCGGACGACCGCCTGCTGCACCGTCTCCGGTGCGGCGAACGCGGCGGCCCGGGGTGCGACCGGGGCGGCTGGAGCCGCCGACGCGGACGGCCCCGGTGTCAGGGCGGAGCCGAGGAGCGCCAGGACCAGCGCGGCGGCCGGGGTGATCGAACGTCTGCGCATGCCTGTCCCGTCGTCGCACGTCGTCACGGTGGGCGGGGGTGCCGTCCCACCTGGGTCAGGTACCCGTCCCGGGGCGGTGCCAGCCCCCGGCGTTCGCCGTCGGCGAAGGACGGAGCCGCTCGGGAACATCCGCGGGGTCGCCGCACTTGAGTGGGTCAGACTCAACCAGTCCTGAGGAGCCTGATGTCCCCGACCCGTGAACTTCCCGTCCTGAGCCTGACCGACACCGTCCTGCTGCCCGGCATGGTCGTCCCGCTGGAGCTGGACGACGCCGCCCGCGCGGCCATCGACGCCGCCCGTTCCGTGCACACCCCCGACACCCCCGACGCCGGCGAGGGCACGCTGCTCATCGTCCCGCGGCTGGCCGACCGCTACGCGAGCCACGGCGTGATCGCCACCGTCGAGAAGGTCGGCCGCACCCCGGCCGGCGCCTCGGCCGCGGTCGTGCGCGCCGGTGTCCGCGCCCGCATCGGCACCGGGGTCAGCGGCCCCGGCGCCGCCCTGTGGGTCGAGGCGGAACCGCAGCCCGACGCCGCCCCCACCGACCACGACCGCGAACTGGCCGTGGAGTACAAGGCGCTGGTCATCGGCGTCCTGCAGCACCGGGACGCCTGGCAGGTGATCAACACCGTCGAGCGGATGACCGACCCGTCCACGCTCGCCGACGCCGCCGGCTGGGCGCCCTACCTCACCGACCAGCAGAAGCGTGAGCTGCTCGAGACCACCGAGCTGACCAGCCGGCTGGAGCGGGTCATCGCCTGGACCCGGGCGCACCTGGCCGAGATCGAGGTCAGCGAGAAGATCCGCGACGACGTGCGCGAGGGCATGGAGCGCAACCAGCGGGAGTTCCTGCTCAAGCAGCAGCTCGCCGCGATCCGCAAGGAACTCGGTGAGCTCGACGGCTCCGCCGGCGAGGAAGGCGACTACCGCGCCCGGGTGGAGGCCGCCGACCTGCCGGACGCGATCCGTGCCGCCGCGCTGCGCGAGGTCGGCAAGCTGGAGCGCACCGGCGACCAGTCCCCGGAGGCCGGTTGGCTGCGGACCTGGCTGGACACCGTGCTCGACCTCCCGTGGTCGGTGCGCACCGAGGACAACCACGACATCGCCGCCGCACGGGCGGTTCTCGACGCCGACCACCACGGCCTGACCGACGTCAAGGACCGCATCGTGGAGTACCTGGCGGTCCGCGAGCGGCGCACCCGCCGCGGCCTGCAGGTCGTCGGCGGCCGCGGCTCCGGCGCCGTGCTGGCCCTGGTCGGGCCGCCCGGCGTCGGCAAGACGTCCCTGGGCGAGAGCGTGGCCCGCGCCCTCGGCCGCAAGTTCGTCCGGGTCGCCCTCGGTGGTGTCCGGGACGAGGCGGAGATCCGTGGGCACCGCCGCACCTACGTCGGCGCGCTGCCCGGCCGCATCGTGCGGGCGATCGGCGAGGCGGGGTCGATGAACCCGGTCATCCTGCTCGACGAGATCGACAAGGTCGGGTCCGACCACCGCGGTGATCCCGCGGCGGCGCTGCTGGAGGTGCTCGACCCGGCGCAGAACCACACGTTCCGCGACCACTACCTCGACGTCGACCTGGACCTGTCCGACGTGGTCTTCCTGGCCACCGCCAACGTGCTCGAGTCGATCCCCGGTCCGCTGCTGGACCGGATGGAGCTCGTCCAGCTGGACGGCTACACCGAGGAGGACAAGGTCGCGATCGCGCGGACCCACCTGCTGCCGCGACAGCTCGAGCGGGCCGCCCTCGACGACGCCGAGGTGACCGTCACCGACGCGGCGCTGCGGGAACTCGTGACCACCCACACCCGGGAGGCCGGGGTGCGGCAGCTGGAACGGCTGCTGGCCAAGGTGCTGCGGAAGGCGGCGACCCGGTTGGACGGCGGGAACGACGCGCTGACCGTCGATGTCGGCGACCTGCGGGGCCTGATCGGCCGGCCCCGGTTCACCCCGGAGACCGCGGAGCGGACCTCGACGCCCGGGGTGGCCACCGGTCTGGCCGTCACCGGCCTGGGCGGCGACGTGCTGTTCATCGAAGCGGGTTCCATCCCGTCGGACGGCGGCTCCGGTGAGCTCACCCTGACCGGTCAGCTCGGGGACGTGATGAAGGAGTCGGCCCGGATCGCGCTGTCCTACGTGCGCGCCCACGCCGACGAACTGGGCATCGACCCGGCCGTGCTGCGGCGGGGCGTGCACCTGCACGTGCCCGCGGGCGCGGTGCCCAAGGACGGCCCGTCGGCGGGTGTCACCATGATCACCGCGCTGACCTCGATGGCCACCGGCCGCCCGGTGCGGTCGGATGTCGCGATGACCGGCGAGGTCACCCTCAACGGGCGGGTGCTGCCCATCGGCGGCGTCAAGCAGAAGCTGCTCGCCGCGCAGCGGGCCGGGGTGCGCACGGTGTTCATCCCCCAGCGCAACGAGCCCGACCTCGACGACGTGCCGGCGGAGATCCTGGCCGAGCTCGACGTCCGTCCGGTGGCCGACATCCGCGAGATCCTCGATCACGCCCTGGATGTCGCGTCCGCCGACGCCGTCCGCGCCGCCTGACGGAGGGGCCGGTCCCGCGCGGGACCGGCCCCACCACGACGAGGAGCGGGCCCCCCCC
>JBQGEH010000090.1:0-7942 GCA_052039515.1 Nakamurella sp.
GGAGCTCGTGCGCCCACCGCTCCGGATCGGCACCCGGGGCGTCCGCCCCGAAGCGGTACCGGGCCAGCAGCGGCCGCACCCGGGCGTGCAGCCCGTCGCGGTACTCCTTCGACGCCAGCGATCCCCGCCCGTACAACGCCCGGTAGCGGGGCACGAGGTCCGGGTGGTCGCGCTGCAGGTTCGTCATGAACCACTCCTTCGTCCCCGGACGCAGGTGCAGCGCGAGCACGGTGACGTGGGTGGCCCCCGCTTCGGCGAGCACCTCGAACATCGCGTCCAGCTGGGTGGTGGTGTCGGTGAGGTAGGGCAGCACCGGCGCGACCATCACCGAGCACCGCAGGCCGGCGTCCCGGATAGCCCGGATCAGGTCCAGCCGCGCCCGCGGCGACGGCGTCCCCGGCTCGAACTGCGCGTGCAGCGCCGGATCCAGGATGGCCAGGCTGACCCCGACCCCGACCGGCACCCGGCCGGCCGCCGCGGTCAGCAGCGGCAGGTCCCGCCGCAGCAGCGTCCCCTTGGTCAGGATCGACAGCGGGGTGCCGGAGCCGGCCAGCGCGTCGATGATGCCCGGCATCAACCGGTAGCGGCCCTCCGGCCGCTGGTACGGGTCGGTGTTGGTGCCCAGGGCGACATGGGCGCGCCGCCACGACGGCCGGGCCACCTCACGGCGCACCACGTCGGCGGCGTTGACCTTGACCACGATCCGGCTGTCGAAATCGGCGCCGCTGTCCATCTCGAGGTACTCGTGGGTCTTGCGCGCGAAGCAGTAGGTGCAGCTGTGGACGCAGCCCCGCATCGGGTTGATCGTCCACTCGAAGGGCATCGGCGACCCGCCCGGCACCCGGTTCAGAGCGGACTTGGCGTGCCCCTCGTAGAACGTCACCCCGGCGAACTCCGGGGTGCGTACCGTCCGGACGAGGCCGGCCATCCGGGCCAGCCCGGGCAGCGCCCCGTCGTCGACGGTGCCGAGCTCCTGGGCCTGCCAGCGCACGGCTCAGGCCACCATCGCGGTGTCGTGACGCCGCGCGAGTCCCTCGAACAGCAGCGGTACGCCGCCGTCGTCGACCACCCGGGGCACCGCCGGAGCGCCGGCGAACGACTGCTCCAGCGTCCGTTCGCCCCCGCCCTCGCGCAGCCCGACGTAGCGCTGCCGGGTCACCACCACGGCGAGGTCGGGCAGCCGGACCCGCAGCACCGGGTAAGCCGCGGCCAGCGGGCGCACCGGGCCGCCCCGGCGACCGGTCGGTCGCGGACCGGCCAGACCCAGCCGCCGCACCGGCGACCAGTGCGACAGCGGGCAGCTGTCCAGCACCACGTCGGCGACGGGCTGCTCGATGCGACCACCCGGGAGACCCGGGGCACGCCCCGGCACATCCCCGCCGCCGACGTCCCGACGACCGGCCCAGGCACCGGACCGCCAACCGGACCCCGACCGCTCCAGCAGCAGGGTGCGGTTCCACCGTCGTCCGGCGGTGTCGGTACCGACGACCCGGACGTCCAGGCGCTCGGCCTGCCAGTCCACCGCCGCGCTCAGCTGCCAGCTGACGTCCACGCCGCCGCCCTGTTGAGCGCCGAAGGCGACCAGGCCGTCCAGGTGCCGGGCCGGCTGTGACCGTGCCGTGCCGGACGCCGTCCAGTGCACGGCCCCCGACGCGTCGTCGGCCGCAACGCCCGGGGGAGCATCCGACGGACGGTCCGCGCCCAGCCGGCTCTGCTGCGAGACACCCTGCCACGACACCGATCTCATCCCACACCCCGCACTCTGCCGTCGACCCGCGACCGTCGGCCGCTGAACTCATCGAACAGGTGTTCGGTGGCGGTGTCAATCCTCCGTCGGCGCGTTGTGGATCAGGTGTTCGATCCGCGTGTCGCGCCGGACGCCGCGCCGTCCGGTCGGGTCAGGGACGGCCACCGCCAGGCCGCCCACGCCCACCAGTCGGTCCACGGTCCGGGTGGCGGGCCGGGGACGGCCCCGGCGAGCTCGGCGGCGTCCGGCTCCTGGAAGACGCTCCGCCACCGGTCCAGATCGACGTCCGTCATCGGGAACGTCGATGCCGGCGCCCGGGACCACCGGTCGGCGACCCGGGCCAGCTGGGTCGCCCGGTCGACCGGCAGGTAGTGCAGCTCGTAGCGGGCACCCACGTCGAGGGTCATCGCGTGCACCGCGAACCGCTCGTCGCGCCCGAGACAGCCGAAGTCGAGCACCACGTCCGCCCCGCAGGCCACGGCGGCGAGCCCCGCGCTGACCAGCCGGCCCTCCAGGACGTCCCGGCGGCCACCGGCGTCGGACTCGCCGAAGAGCGGGATCATCCATTCGTCCGGGCTGAGCCGCACCGCGGGGCGTTCCGCCGCCAGCACCCGGGCCCGGGTCGTCTTGCCCGCGGCCGGCAGCCCCACCATCAGCATCAGCACACCCACCGCACCAGCACAGACCCGGTCGACCTGCGCGGTCAACCGGGTTCGTGCGGTGCGACTACTGGGTCGGGATCAGGTGTCGGCTCAGTAGGCGCCGGACCCGGCCAGCACGGCCTTCACCGTCTTGGCCATGATCACCAGGTCACTGACGACGGACCAGTTCTCGATGTAGTAGAAGTCCAGCCGGATGCGCTCGTCGGCACTGGCGTCCGAGCGCCCGCTGACCTGCCACAGACCGGTCATGCCCGGGCGGACCAGCATCCGCCGCTCGACGAAGCTGCCCACGTCGGAGCCCTCGCCGGGAACCAGCGGGCGCGGCCCGACGATGCTCATCTGGCCGGCGAGCACGTTGAACAGCTGGGGCAGCTCGTCCAGGCTGGTCTTGCGCAGGAAGGCCCCGATGCGGCTGATCCGGGGATCGGCGGCGGACTTGTAGAAGGTGTTGCCGGCCTGCCCGGCGGCGGCCTTGACCGTCTCGATCTGCGCGTCGGCGTTCACCCGCATGGAGCGGAACTTCCAGACCTTGAACCGCCGGCCGCCCAGACCCACCCGGGTGTGGCGGAAGAACACCGGCCCGGGGTCGCCGATCTTGATCGCGGCGGCCACCGCGAGCAGCACCGGCGACAGCAGGACGAGGGCGACGGCGCTGGTCACCAGGTCCAGGGCGGTCTTGGTGTACAGCTTCGGGCCGCGGTAGCGCGGCTCCTGGACCATCATCAGCGGCAGGCCGTCGACCGGACGGATGTGGATGCGCGGACCGGCCACGTCGGTGAGCGCGGGCGCGAGGGCCAGCTTGATGCCGGTGCCCTCGAGCTTCCAGGCCAGCTCGCGCACCTGGTCGGGGCCGAACTCCTCCCCGCCGGCGACCGCGATGGTGTTGATCCTGCTGCGCTGGATGGTCTGCATGAGGTAGGCGAGGTGCCCGGAGACCTTGAACCCGTCCAGCGACGACGTCCCCGGCGGGATGGCCTCCTGCGGCACGCACAGCCCGACCACGGTGAAGCCGGCGGCCGGCGAGGCGTTGAGCCGGCGGGCGAGGTCCACCGCACCCTTCGGGCTGCCGACGACCAGCACGGTGTTCAGGTGGGTGCCGGCACGCCGACGACCGGCGAGGATCCACCGCCACACCGCCCGTCCGACGAACAGCCCGACGACGCCCAGCGGCAGCGTGGTCAGCAGGTAGCTGCGGGTGAGGTCGATCTGCGCCAGGTAGCAGACGGTGCCGACGGTGCCGAAGAGCAGGAAGGTGGCCTGCGCGACCCGGTGGTACTCCCCCGCCCCGTTGCCGAGGACGTTCTTCTCGTAGGCGCCGCGGGCCCCGAGGGCGAGCCCCCACAGCGCCACCAGCACGAAGGACAACGTCCAGTCGGTCACCGCCCCGCCCCCGCCGGGGAAGGCGACCAGCCGGGCCAGGTGCCCGGCGACGGCCATGCCCACCAGGATCGCGAGATCGGTGATGACCAGGTTGCGCTGGTAGGAGTTGATCCAGTCCTGCTGACGACGCTGCCCGAACGGCATCTTCTTGATCGCGCCGGAGGTGTTGCCGACGTAGTCACGTTCCCCGAGGCGCCGTTGCGGCACCGGCGGCAGGTCGGCCGGCCCGGTGCTGATCTCGGCGACGACGCCGGCCGGCAGGACTGCGGTGGTCACCGGCACCGGAGGCAGATCGGTGACCGGCGCGCCCGGCGGGGTGGCGGTCACGACCCGTGCCGTCGACGGCTCCGACGGGCCCGGGGTCGCCGGGTCCGTCGGAAGGGTCGCGGTTTCCGCACTGCTCTGCATCGGACTCCCAAACGTCAGCTGTGGCTTCGACGGAGAGACGACGGGATGGGCCGCTCGTCACTCGACAAGACGCGTCGAAAGTGCCGTCACCCGCTTCATCGCCGGGTAGAACACACCGTTACGGCCTCGCTGGAGTAGCGAATGTGGGTTTAGAACGACCCGAAAGGGCTACACAGCGGGCCGATCGACGTCTATCACTGTGCGTAGCAGCAGGTCACGAAGAGCGACCTTCACCCTGCGCGACGATGCATCGACGCACTCCGCTCCGAAGTCCGCCCGTCCGGGTGCCCGGCTCCTTGCCGTGACGTCGCTCACAGTCGATTGTGCCGGCTCCGGTCCGTCGGGCCGCACCTCCCGGGATACGGCGCCGCGCTGCGGCGAACGTGCAGGTCAGCCGCGCGACACCCGCTGTGCGAGCACCCCGGCGACGGCGGCCAGCGGGACCGACTCCTGCTCACCGGACTCCATGTCCCGGACGGTGACCTCGCCCACAGCGAGCTCGCGGTCGCCGAGCAGAAGCACCCAGCGGGCACCGGCGGCGTCGGCCGCCTTCATCGCCGATTTCAGCTTCCGTCCCCCGTAGGCCAGGTCGACCCGGACACCGGCACGCCGGAGCTGACCGGCCACGGTCACCAGGGCGCCGGACTCCGCCGCGCCCAGCCCGATGCCGTAGACGTCGCAGCGCGCGGTGGATGCCACCTGCACCCGCTCGGCGGCGGCGGCCAGCACCGTGCGGTCGACCCCGATGCCGAACCCGATCCCGGACAGCGCCTGACCACCCAGCTGGGCCATCAGGCCGTCGTACCGACCGCCGCCGCCGATGCCCGACTGGGCCCCGAGCCCCGGGTGCACGAACTCGAACGTCGTGCGGGTGTAGTAGTCCAGCCCGCGCACCAGCCGCGGGGCGAGCTCGTAGCCCACCCCGAGCGCGTCCAGCGACGCCCGGACGGCGGCGAAGTGGGCGGCGCAGTCGTCACACAGGTGGTCCATCATCAGCGGCGCGTCGGCGACCATCGCCCGCACGTGCGGTCGCTTGTCGTCCAGCACCCGCAGCGGGTTGAGCCGGGCCCGGGCGGCGGTGTCGTCGTCCAGCGGCAGGTCGAGCAGGAAGCGCTGCAGCAGCTCCCGGTAGGCCGGACGGCAGTTCGCGTCCCCGAGCGAGGTGAGGTCGAGCCGGAACCCGGTCAACCCGACGGCCCGGAAGCCCTCGTCGGCGACCGCGATGACCTCGGCGTCCAGCGCGGGGTCGTCGACGCCGATGGCCTCGATGCCGACCTGCTGCAGCTGCCGGTAGCGGCCGGCCTGCGGCTGCTCGTAGCGGAAGAACGGGCCGGAGTAGTACAGCTTCACCGGCAGTTGCCCGCGGTCCAGGCCGTGCTCGATGACCGCGCGCATCACGCCGGCGGTGCCCTCGGGTCGCAGCGTCACCGACCGGTCGCCCTTGTCGGCGAAGGTGTACATCTCCTTGCTGACCACGTCGGTGCTCTCGCCGACGCCGCGGGCGAACAGCCGGGTGTCCTCGAAGACGGGCAGCTCGATGGGCTGGTAGCCGGCCCGGCGGGCGGCGTCGGTGAGGACCTGCCGGACGGCGAAGAACTGCGTCGAGGTCGGCGGGAAGTAATCCGGCACGCCCTTCGGCGCGTGGAAGTCAGCCATCGGTGGCGGGTGCCTGTTCTGCGAGGGGGGCGAAGTACGGGTTGCCGCGCAGCTCGGCGCCGATCGTGGTCTGCGGGCCGTGCCCGGGCAGCACGACCGCGTCCCGCGGCCGGTCGACGAGCCGGTCGCGCAGCGACGCGGTGAGGGTGGCGGTGGAGCCGCCCGGGAGGTCGGTGCGGCCCACGGATCCGGCGAACAGCGTGTCGCCGGTGAACAGCACCTCGGGCCGGGCCCCGTCACCGGCCAGCGCGAACACCACCGAACCGCCGGTGTGGCCGGGGGTGTGCACGACGGACAGCGTCAGCTCGCCGAAGGTGAGCACCGCGTCGTCGGCGAGCGGCCGCAGCTCGTCGGGGCGCATCGCCGGCAGCGGGTGGCCGGCCAGCAGCTGCCGGAACTCCGGGGACAGCGCCGCCAGTGGGTCGTCGAGCATGTAGTCGTCGTCGGGGTGCAGGTAACCGGGGATGCCGTAGGCCCGGGTCACCTCGCGCAGCGACGCCGCGTGGTCGAGGTGGCCGTGGGTGAGCAGGGCGGCGACCGGCCGCAGTCCGTGCTCGGCGACGGTGGCCCGGACCCCTTCCAGGGCGTCCTCACCCGGGTCGACGACGACGCAGTCGGCCCCGGCGGCCGGCGCCACCAGGTAGCAGTTCGCCGTGAGGGATCCTGCGGGGAAGCCGGCGATGAACACCAGGTCACCCTAACCGGAGCTTCACAGGCGCCCTCGCACGGCGACTCACGGAAAACACACGGTGCCGTCTCGTAGACTCCGCGGCGGGTCGGTCGCGGTCGAGACGACGTCGGCCCGCCGACCGTGAACGCCAGGAGGATCGACCGTGCCGACCAACGAGCAGCGCCGGGATGCCGCGAAGAGGAAGCTCGAGCGCCAACTCGTCCGTCGGCAGGAGCAGCAGAAGAGCCGCCGCCAGCGCACGATCATCGGTGGCGTCATCGCCGCGGTCGTGGTCATCGCCGGTGTCGTGTACTTCGTCACCCGCCCGCCGGCCGCCGAGGACACGTCGGCCTCCGGGGGCGAGAGCTCCACGCCGGCCGCCGCGACCGCGTGCACCTACAGCGACGCCGAGACCACGGTCAAGGCCGTGCAGAAGCCGGACAACACCAACCCGCTGACCTCGGGGACGGTGGACGCCACCATCACGCTCGGCGCCGGGACCGTGCCGGTCACCCTGGACCGCTCCTTCGCCCCGTGCGCGGTGAACGCGTTCATCAGCCTGGCCGCGCAGGACTTCTACAACGACACCACCTGCCACCGGCTGACCACGCTGGACAACTTCAAGCTGCTGCAGTGCGGCGATCCGTCCGCCACCGGACGCGGCGGGCCCGGCTTCTCCTACCCGGTCGAGGCGGCCCCGCCGGCCGACCCGACGGCGACCACCCCGGCCGACGAGTACCCGGTGGGGACGCTGGCGATGGCCAACACCGCGAGTGCGGCCGGCGCCACCAACGGCTCCCAGTTCGTCATCGTCTACGGCGAGTCCGATCTCAGCAGCGGCGGGCTGACCAAGATCGGCACGGTCAGCGCCGACGGCCTCGCGGTCATCGACCAGATCGCCGCGAAGGGCACGAAGCCGGGCCCGAACGGTGCCGACGACGCGCCCGCCGAGACCGTGCAGGTCACCTCGGTGACCGTGCCGGACGACGCGCTGACCCCGACGCCGCCGCCGGCCCCCACCGCGTCGACCCCGACGGACGTGGTGCCGACCGACGCGCTGCCGAGCGACGGCGGCAGCACCGACAGCGTGCCGGCCGACAGCGGCAGCACCGTCAGCGTGCCCACCGAGGACGGCGGCCCCGACGGCGGCACGACCGACGGAGCCACCGCGGACCCGACCGCCGCCCCGACGACCTGATCCGCTCCGGCGCGCGACGCCGGACGAGCCACCGGGGGTGAGGCCGTGACCGACACCGTCGACCGCACCCGGCTGCTCGCCTACCGGGTGCTCGCCTCCGGCCTGCGCCGGGACAGCGGCGCCGCCGGGTCCCTCGACGGTGTGCTCGCCCTCGGCGTCCAGGACCGGGACGGCGGCGCCGCGCTGGCGCTGGCCGACCGGCACCCGGACCCGCCGCCGAT
>JBQGEH010000091.1:0-1874 GCA_052039515.1 Nakamurella sp.
CGAGGCCGTAGCGGTCCAGCGCCCGGGACGCGGGTTCCCGGCTCAGCCCGTCCCGCCGCTCGTCGCCGCGGTGCAGGATCTCCAGCAGCGTCTTCCCGTGCATCTCGGGGTGGGCGTGGGTCTGCCGGAAGTACCCCGGCCGCACCCGCGACCCCAGCTTGGCCAGGCCGGTGTGCCGCACCGGCTCGAGCTCCTCGTCGCTCACCGGCCGGTGCTCGATGTCCGGGTCCGAGCCGCCACCGGCCAACAGCCGCAGGAAGTGCGACTTGCCCGAGCCGTTGGCGCCGAGCACCGCGACCCGCTCACCGAAGAACACCTCGAGGTCGAACGGCCGCATCAGCCCGGTCAGCTCGAGCCCGCTGCAGGTCACCGCCCGCTTGGCGGTCCGGCCGCCGGCCAACCGCATCACGACCTTCTGTTCCAGCGGCACGGCCTGCGGCGGCCCCGCCTTCTCGAACTTGGCCAGCCGGGTCTGCGCGGCGGCGTACCGGGACGCGAGTCCGTCGTTGAACGCCGACTTGGTCTTCAGCGTCAGCACCAGCCGCTTGAGCTTGGCGTGCTCCTCGTCCCAGCGGAGCTTGAGCTCCTCGAGCCGGGAGTTCCGGTCGGCGCGGGCCTCGTGGTAGGTCGCGAACGATCCGCCGTGCACCCACGAGACCGCACCGGCCACCCCCGGTTCCAGCGTGACGATGCGGTTCGCCGCGCGCGCCAGCAGCTCCCGGTCGTGGGAGATGAGCAGCACCGACTTGGACGTCTCGGCCAGCTTGTTCTCCAGCCACACCTTGCCGGGGACGTCGAGGTAGTTGTCCGGCTCGTCCAGCAGCAGCACGTCGACCGGACTGGCCAGCAGCAGTTCCAGCACCAGCCGCTTCTGCTCACCACCGGACAGCGTCGCCGCGTCGCGGTACTGCGCCCGGTCGTACGGGACGCCGAGGGCGGCGACCGTGCAGGTGTCGAACAGCGTCTCCTGCTCGTAGCCGTGGACGTCGGCCCAGTCCGACAGCGCCTCGGCGTACCGGATGGACGTCGCGTCGTCGTCGGACTCCATCATCGCGAGCTCGCTGGCGTCCAGCGCGGCCGCAGCCGCCCGGATCGGTTCCGGCGACACCGACAACAGCAGGTCACGCACCGTGGACTCGTCACGCACCGACCCGATGAACTGCGGCATCACCGCCATCGCCCCGGACCGGCTGACCACGCCGTCGTCGGGGGTCAGCTCCCCGGTGATGATCCGCAGCAGGGTGGTCTTGCCGGTGCCGTTGGGACCGATCAGCGCGGTGACCGTGCCGTCACCGACGCGGAAGTTCACGTCCGCCAGCAGCGCCCGGCCGTCGGACAACGCGTAGCTGATGCCGCTGACCTCGAGGTGACCCATCCGCCGACAGTGCGGTGGTCCCGCCCCGCCCGTCAAGTCGATACCGCGCCGCTCCGGCAACGGTTCGGTGACCGTTGATCACTCTGGGCTGTGCGACGCGGGACGGTCGCCTACCGTGATCATCGTGATGGATGCGCAGTCGGGCGCCACGGTCCTCTCGTGGCGTACGGACGACGGCCGGCGGCTGGAGACGGTCCGGGCCGTGGTCACCGAGCGTGGTCTGCGCGCGAACGGCTACGTCATCGACGCGGGTGCCGAACCGTACGGCGGCTCGTACTCGCTGCTGGTGGACGCGAAGGGGCGGACCCGTCGGTTGTCCGCGCAGTCGGATTCGCTGGAGGGCGAGCGGCACCTGTCGCTCACCCGCACCCCGGGTGGCCCCTGGGTGGTCGAGTCGACGAGCGGCTCCAATCCGCTGTTCGCGCTGGACGACGCGGCCGACATCGAGCTGGACGCCTCGACGTTCTCGCACTCGTTGCCGCTGCGGCGGCTGGCGGTG
>JBQGEH010000092.1:0-3451 GCA_052039515.1 Nakamurella sp.
GCCCAGTTGCGCAGCACGGTGCCGGACAGCTCGGTACGGCCCGCGGCGGTGTAGCCGGTGACCCGCGGTCGGCTCGGGTCGTGGGTGAGCGACGCCAGCGCGGTGTCGATGACGGGCGTCACCGGCATCAGTTCACGCACCCCGGGGTCGCGGCGTTGAGCGGCTCGTCCGCCGCCGCCTGCACGAACAGCGGCGTCGTCGCCGCGGCGAAGGCGGCCCCCGCGGCGCGCAGTCCGGACGCGTCCGGCGAGTCCAGGCCCACGACGACCCGCAGCTGCTGGTCGGAGAGGCTGTCGTCCACCTCGATCTCGCCGAAGCCGAGGTCCTGACGCAGCTGCGCCGCCGCCGCGGAATCCGCGGTCGCCGCGTAGATCGTCGTCGTGGCCCGCTGGTCGTCGGCGGTCGTCCCGGGGAACTGGCTGACCTCACCGGCCGCCCAGCCCAGCGAGGACAGGCCCTCCGAGGTCCCGGCGGCGAGCCCACCGGTGACGGTCGCGTTCTGCACGTCCACGGTCACCGCCGACCGGTCGACCGCGTCGGCCCCGCCCGTGGACCCCGCGCCCTCCGAGGTGGGCGCGCCGCTCGACGAGGTCGTCGCCTCGTCGTCGTCGATGGTCGCGAACATCTGCCGGATCTCGGCGACGTCGATGTGCAGCGCGTCGGAGCTCGTCGACGTCTCCGGACCGTGGGTGGGGATCGTCTCGAAGTTGATGTTGCCCGAGCTGACCGAGGCCATCTGCTCGGCCAGCTCCAGCAGGTTGAAGCCGTCGCTGAGCACGATCGAGCGGTTGGCCGCCTCGACCAGTGCGGCCAGCGTCGCCGGGTTCCCCAGCGTCCCCACCGAGAGCACCTTGGAGATGGCCCCGGACAGGAACGCCTGCTGGCGGCGCACCCGGTCGAGGTCGCCGTTGGGCAGCCCGTGCCGCTGCCGGACGAACGACAGCGCCGCCGTACCCTGCACCTCCTGCGGCCCGGCGGCGAAGTCCGCCCCCGAGAACGGGTCGTTCACCGGCGCGACGAGGCAGACCGGCACGCCGCCGATCGCGTTGGAGAGCAGGTAGAAGCCGAACAGGTTGATCTCGGCGTAGTGGTCGATGTGGGTGCCGGTGATGCCCTCGAGGACGCTGATCAGCATCTTGCGGCCGGCGTTGCTGGAGTCCCGCTCGATCGCCGCGCGGTCGGTGACGCCCTGCGCGACGAGGCGCTCCTGGGTGTAGAACTTCGCGCTGCCGTAGAAGGAGTTGACCTTGTTGGCGGCGTAGGGCACCAGCTGGTCGCTGTCGTTGGACGGCCCCGGCGGCGGGTTCTCGATCCACGAGTCGCGGGGGATCGACACGGCGGTCGCCTTGCCGCCGCCCGCCGGGATGTGGATCAGCATCATCGTGTCGGTGCTGGTGCCGCCGCCGTCGGCCTCGGTGGCCACCGCGCGCAGCTCCTCGTCGGTGAGCGGGTTGCCCTCGGCGTCGACCCGGGCGTCCGAACCGACCAGCAGGATCGTCGTGCCGGTGCAGGTGAACCCGCCCGCGCAGTCGGAGATGATGCCCTCCGCCTGCTGCCCGGTGCTGTCGGTCAGGAACGACACGAACCCGTAGGCGACCAGGGTGATCAGCGACAGCACACCGGCGACCAGCCGGCCGATCCAGAGCTTGCGGCGCCAGCGGTCCTGGGCGGTCTCGTGGTCCGGCGGCGGGCTGAGCTTCTCGGTGCGCCCGTAGTCCACCGGCGGGGGCGTCCGCGGCGCGGTGCGGGGTCGCGGCCGTCCCGGGTCGGTGGTCCGGGTTCGCCCGCTGCCGGGCAGCGGCGGGTAGCGGTCGGGAGCCCGCCGGGCGGGGGGCTCCCGGCGTGGGTCGGTCCGCGGCGGCACCGGGTGGTCGGTCGCCGACCAGGCGCGCGGCCCGACGGAGCCGTCGCCGTACCCGCTCGTCCGCGGATCGGGCACGTACCGGCCGGCGTCGCGCCGGTCCTGCGGATGCGGCCGGCCCTGGTTCTCCGGACGCCGACGCTCGTAGGGCTGATCGCCGGGGTGGTGCACCCGGCCGAACCCGGCTGCGGAACGGGCCTCGGCGGCGTCGTCCAGTGGCCGCCGCGGCGGCACCAGGGGCACGTCGCCGGTCCGGGGAGCCCCGGCACTGGGACCGTAGCGGCGGGGGCCCCGCGGCGGCGGGCCGTCCTCGCGATCGGTCATGGTGCGTCTCCTCAGGTCTCGGGTCCGTTCCCCGGGCGTCACGGGCCTGCCGTTCCCGGCGCGCCGCGCCCGTGCCGTCCCGGCCGTGCCGCGGAGGTCGGCCGGTGGTGCAGCCGACCGCGGCGCCTCGATGCGCCGCGACCTCCCGGCGTCGAACCCGTTCCAGGCTAGCGGCGGCACCCGGCCACCGCCCGCAACGCCACGGCGGCGTCCGGACCCGGCCGGCGCACGCACACCCGGCCACCGGACGGGGTGGAAACGCTCTGTGACCTGATCCGACACGGATCGTCAGCGTGCGCCGGGGGCGGTACGGCAGAATGACTGCCCATGCGCATTCTCGTCACCGGCGGTGCCGGCTTCATCGGTTCGGCGTTCGTCCGCAACCTCCTGTCCGACCAGTACCCGGGGCTGGAGGGCGCGCAGGTCACCGTCCTCGACAAGCTCACCTACGCCGGCAACCTGGCGAACCTCGCGCCGGTCGCCGACTCCGAGCGGTACACCTTCGTCCAGGGCGACATCTGCGACGCGACCGTGGTGTCGGAGCTGGTGAAGGCGGCCGACGCGGTCGTCCACTTCGCCGCCGAGTCGCACGTCGACCGGTCCATCTTCGGCGGCGCGGACTTCGTGCTGACCAACGTGCTCGGCACCCAGACCCTGCTGCAGGCCGCGCTGGACGCGAACCTGACCAAGTTCGTGCACGTCTCCACCGACGAGGTGTACGGCTCGATCAGCGAGGGCTCGTGGACCGAGGACTGGCCGCTGCAGCCGAACTCGCCGTACTCGGCGTCCAAGGCCTCGTCGGACCTCGTCGCCCAGGCCTACGCCAAGACCCACAAGCTGCCGGTCTGCATCACCCGCTGCTCCAACAACTACGGCTACTACCAGTTCCCCGAGAAGGTCATCCCGCTGTTCGTCACCAACCTCATCGACGGCGGCACCGTCCCGCTGTACGGCGACGGCTCCAACATCCGCGACTGGCTGCACGTGGACGACCACTGCCGCGGCATCGCGCTGGTGCTGGCGAACGGCCGGCCGGGGGAGACCTACAACATCGGCGGCGGCACCGAGCTCACCAACAAGGAGCTCACCGGCCTGCTGCTGGAGGCCACCGGACGCGACTGGGACGCGGTGGTCAAGGTCGAGGACCGCAAGGGCCACGACCTGCGTTACTCCGTCGACATCACCAAGATCTCGACCGAGCTCGGCTACTCCCCGCAGGTGCCGTTCGACCAGGGCCTGGCCGAGACCGTCGAGTGGTACCGGACG
>JBQGEH010000093.1:0-5370 GCA_052039515.1 Nakamurella sp.
CCTCGCAGCTAGGAGTGGTCGCCGGTCGGCGACGAGGACGCGGGTGACCTGGAGCCGCCGCGGCGGCGGTGACCCCCCGACGCCGAAGGGCCCCGTCCGGACGGGGCCCTTCGTGTCGTGCGGGGTGACTACGGGTGGGTCATGGACAGCACGTCCAGCGCGGCGTCGAGCTGCTCGGCGGTGAGCTTGCCGCCCTCGACGTGGCCGCGCTCGAGTACGACCGCCTTGATCGTCTTGTTCTCCTTGAGCGCCTGCTTGGCGATCGACGCCGCCTCCTCGTAGCCGATGTACTTGTTCAGCGGCGTCACGATCGACGGGGACGACTCGGCGAAGGCGAGGCAGCGGTCGACGTCGGCCTCGATGCCGTCGATGCAGCGGTCGGCGAACAGCCGGGACACGTTGGCGATGAGCCGGATCGACTCGAGCAGGTTGCGGGCCATCACCGGCAGCATGACGTTGAGCTCGAAGTTGCCCTGCGAGCCCGCGAACGCCACCGTCGCGTCGTTGCCGATGACCTGCGCGGCGACCTGCAGGGTCGCCTCCGGCAGCACCGGGTTGACCTTGCCCGGCATGATCGAGCTGCCCGGCTGCAGGTCGGGCAGGTGGATCTCGGCGAGCCCGGCCCGCGGCCCGGAGCCCATCCAGCGGATGTCGTTGCTGATCTTGGTCAGGCCGACGGCGATGGTGCGCAGCTGACCCGACGTCTCGACCAGCCCGTCGCGGGCGCTCTGCGCCTCGAAGTGGTTGCGGGCCTCGGTGAACGGCAGCCCGGTGGGCTCGGCGAGCTCTGCGATGACCGCGGCGGAGAAGCCGGGCGGGGTGTTGATGCCGGTGCCGACGGCGGTGCCGCCCAGCGGCAGTTCCGCGATCCGCGGCAGCGAGGCGTGCAGCCGCTCGACGCCGTAGCGGACCTGGGCGGCGTAGCCGCCGAACTCCTGGCCCAGGGTCACCGGGGTGGCGTCCATCAGGTGGGTGCGACCGGACTTGACCACGGTCGCCCACTCGTCGGCCTTGCGCTCCAGCGACGCGGCCAGGTGCTCCAGCGCCGGGACCAGGTCGTTGACGACGGCCTCGGTGGCGGCCACGTGGATCGACGTCGGGAACACGTCGTTGCTGGACTGCGAGGCGTTGACGTGGTCGTTCGGGTGGATCTTCTTCCCGCCCTCGGCGGGGGTGAAGCCCTCGTTGGCCAGCGTCGCGAGCACCTCGTTGGTGTTCATGTTGGAGCTGGTGCCGGAGCCGGTCTGGAAGACGTCGATCGGGTACTCGCCGTCGTGCACCCCGGTGGCCACCTCGGCGGCGGCCCGCTGGATCGCGTCGGCGACCGGACCGGGGATCACCCCGAGCGAGGCGTTCACCTTCGCCGCCGCGCCCTTGATCAGCGCCAGCGCCCGGATCTGCGCCGGGTCGATGCCGCGGAAGGAGATCGGGAAGTTCTCCACCGCCCGCTGCGTCTGCGCCTGGTACTTGGCGTGCTTCGGGACGAGGACGTCACCCATGGTGTCGTGCTCGACGCGGAAGTCGGAACCGGGGTCTACCACTTCGTTGTGCTCAGCCATTCCGACGACGCTAGTGGGCCCGCGGTGGGGCGGTCACCCGGCGACGGGATGGTTTTCGTCTCACCGTCCCCGTGACCGGCGGCGATGCGCCGGGTCGGTCACCGGGCGGTGGCACGATGGCGGCATGGTCGATCGCCGCAGTCTCACGATGAAGGACATGTGGGGCGCCGTGATCGTCCTGGTCGTCGCGCTGGTCGCGGTGCTCGGGGTGATGGGGCTGATCGGCATCGGCAACGACACCGACGAGGGCGAGACCCCGACCGCCGACGTCACCGGCGGGTTCCAGCGGTCCGCCGCGGCGCTGCAGCTCCCGCTGGTGGTGCCGCAGAACCTGCCGGCCGACTGGCAGCCCAACTCCTTCGTCCAGGTCGACCCGACCACCGCCGGCGGCACCAGTACCCGGATCAGCGGCGGCTGGATCACCGGGGCGGGCCGGTTCATCACGCTGGTGCAGTCCACCGACGCGCCGGCGAGCCTGGTCGCCGTCCAGTTCGGCGGCTCCCGCACCAGCACCTCGCTGACCGACGCCGCCGGCTCGCAGTGGAGCGTCTATCCCGGGGCCCGCGACGAAGTGGCGTGGGTGCGCACCAGCGGGCCGCTGACGCTGCTCATCACCGGCTCGGCGTCCGAGGACGACTTCCGGACGCTGGCCGCCAGCATCGCCTGAGCTCTCCTGGGCGGGATCAGTCCTGCTCGTCGGCGCGGGCCAGCGCCGCGTCCACCCGCTCACGGGCCCCGTCCAGGAACCGCTCGCACATCCGGGCCAGCTCCTCGCCGCGCTCCCACAGGGTGAGCGACTCGTCCAGGCCCAGGCCGCCGGACTCGAGCTTCTGCACCACGCGGGCCAGCTCGTCGCGGGCGTCCTCGTAGGACAGCGCCTGCTCGGCGGGTCGGTCGGTCGCCATCAGGTCGTTCCTCTCGTGGCGGGGCGCCGGGCGCCCCGGTCCGGGCTCGATGCGTCGGGGGATTCCGGGCCCTGGCTGACCGCGAGCAGCGCGCCGTCGGCGACCCGGATGCGCAGCCCCGTCCCGGCCGGGGCCTGGCCGGTGTCGCGCAGCACCACGCCGGCCGCCTGGACCACCGCGTATCCACGCTGCAGGGTGGCGGCCGGGCCGAGCGCGGCCAGCTGGGACCGCCGGTGGGCGATCGCCGCGGCCTCGGTGTCCAGCCGTCGGCGCACCAGGTCCCGGGCCCGGGCGCGGGCCCGCTCGACGTCCTGTTCGCGGGCCAGGATCGGGGCGTGCGGGTCGGCCAGCACCGCGCGGGAGCGCATCCCGGCCAGCCGGGCCTGCTCGTGGGCGACCCAGTTCTGCAGGCTGCGGCGGGCCCGGCCGTGCAGCTGGTCGACGATCCGGCGTTCGGCCTGGGCGTCGGGCACGATGCGCTTGCCGGCGTCGGTCGGGGTGGAACACCGCAGGTCGGCGACGTCGTCGACGATCGGGTGGTCGGGTTCGTGCCCGATGGCCGACACCACCGGGGTGGCGCAGGCCGCGACCGCCCGGCACAGCGTCTCGTCGCTGAACGGCAGCAGGTCCTCCACCGATCCGCCGCCGCGGGCCAGCACGATGACGTCCACCCGCGGGTCGGCGTCCAGCTGGCGCAGCGCCAGCACGATCTGCTGGACGGCGTTGATGCCCTGCACGGCCACGTTCACGACGTGGAACTCGACCGCCGGCCAGCGGGCGCGCGCGTTGGCGAGCACGTCGGACTCGGCGGCGCTGGCCCGGCCGGTGATCAGGCCGACGACCCGCGGCAGGAACGGCAGCGGCTTCTTGCGGGCCGGGCTGGTCAGGCCCTCGGCGGCCAGCAGTTCGCGGATGCGCTGCAGCCGGGCCAGCAGCTCACCCAGGCCGACCGGGTGCAGCTCGGTGACGCGCAGCGACAGTGAACCCCGCGCCGGGTAGAACTCTAACTTGCCGTAGACGACGACCCGGTCGCCCTCGCGCAGCGGCTGGGCCAGCCCGGTGAGGATCTGCTTGCTGCAGCTGACCGAGAGGGACATGTCGGCGGCCGGGTCGCGCAGGGTGAGGAACGCGGTGGCCGCGCCGGGGCGGACGGAGACCTGCGCGAGCTGACCCTCGATCCACGCGGCGGGGGAACGGGCGATGTACTCGGCCATCCGCCGGGACAGCGCCCGCACCGGCCACGGATTGTCCCGGGTGGTGTCGCCGGCCTTCTCGGCCAGCGGCGGCCGCTGGGCGGGTGTGCTCACGCGCGCACCGGCTCAGGCACCGCCGCGGGCCAGCGTGGACAGCCGGTTGGTGAGGACGGTGAGGAAGGCCGGGCGGGCCTTGCCGCGCTGCTCCTGCTCCAGTGCCTCCCGGACCTGACCGGCGTTCCACGACCGGACCTGGCTGCGGAGCTGGGCGACGGTCATGGCGGCGATGTCGATCGCGGCGCCGGTGGCCGGTTCGGTGGTCGCGTCGGTGAGGGCGGGGTCGCTGACCAGCGGGTCGACCGGGGTGTCCACCGACGGGGTGGCGGCGGCCGGGATCTGGACCGGCGGCGCGGGGCGGTCGACCTCGAGCTCCTCGACGTCCTCCAGCAGGGCCCGGTCCATCGGCAGCGGGGTGACCGTGTCCGCGGTGACGTCCGGGCCGGTGGTCCGGGCGCCGCGGGCGGGTCGACGGGTGGTGCGACCGTCCGGTCCGGTACCGCCGACGACGGAGCCGGCCGAGCTGCCGGCGCCGACCCGGGTGCCCGCCGTGCCGCCGGTGCGCGGGCGCCGCACGGTCGAGCGCCGTGAAGGGGAGGGGGCGTCCTCGTCGGGGACGAGACCGGTGGCGCGGGGGGCGACCGGGGCGTCGTCGTCCAGCACCAGGCCGGGGGCGCCCGCCCGGATGTCGGTGACGTCGGCGGTCCGGGTTCGGTCCGCAGCCGCGCCCGGGGTGGCTCCGGCGGCGGGGGAGTCCCAGGTGGCCGCGGCCTGCGGGTCTTTCGCGGCGACCTCGTCCTCGTCGTCGATGGTCGACCAGGCGGTGCGCTGCGGCGGCTCGTCGTCGCCACCGCGCAGTCCGGCGAGCAGCCGGTCGCCCTCGGTGGCGAGCTCGGCGAGCTGCTGGTTGAGCTCGAAGGAGAACTTGGCGACCTGGCCGATCACCGACACCGGCAGGGTGGTCAGGTCGGCGGGCAACCGGCGGGCGCGGCCGACGGCCTCGGAGAGCAGACCGGCGGCGACCCGGACGGCGAACGGCAGCGACGATTCCATCGCTCCAGACTGCCTCATCCGGGGCGGCTCCGCCGCTGCGGGGCGGGGTGCGGCGGCCGGCGGCGCGTCCGGCCGGGACCGGTGCGGTGCCGGGTGCGCAAGGTGGCACATCCGCCACCTCGTGCCGCGGTGTCCCGCCTGCCAGCGTGGGTCCGTCACGGGCGGGGAGGTAGCGGTGATGCGCAGAACGGCAGTGGTGGCGGCGCTGGTCGCGGTGCTGGTCGGGTCGGGGGTGACGGCGGCCGCCTCGGCTGCGCCCGCCGCGGGCGCCGTCACGGCTGCGCCCGCCCCGGCGGGCGATGCCCTCCTGCGGTACGACGAGAGCGGCTGCACCGAGGTCGGGTACGAGCGCGGGGGTCTCGCCACCGCGGTGCGCGCCCTGGTCCCGGAACGCTTCGAGCTCGTCGACTTCCCCACCCCGGAGGGGCAGCCGGCCCGCGTCCGCCTGCTGATCAGCGAGTTCACCTGCGACCGGGTGGCGACCGACGGTTCCGGCCGCACGCAACGGCAAGTGTCGGGCCTGATCGTCAGCGCCGACACGCGCACCATCGACGGGCAGCCGTCCGACGGCGTGTACGTGCTGTTCTGGGCGACGGAGAACCC
>JBQGEH010000094.1:0-1844 GCA_052039515.1 Nakamurella sp.
AGGTCACCCGGCGGTGGCACGCCGACGCCGACGAGGTGGAGGCGTGGGTGAGCGGGATCACCGGCACCGGCCGGGTGCTCGAGCTGGCCGCCGGCACCGGCCTGTTCACCCGGCTCCTGGTCGACGCCGCCGACCACCTGACCGCGGTCGACGCGTCGGCGGAGGTGCTCGAGCTCAACCGCCGGCGATTGCCGGACGCGCCCGTCTCGTACGAGGTGGCCGACGTCTTCGCCCTCCTGCCCGCCCCCGAGCCGTACGACACCGTCGCCTTCACCTTCTGGCACTCCCACGTCCCCGACGACCGGCTCGACCCGTTCTGGGACGGCGTCGCGGCGAGCCTGGCCCCGGGCGGCCGGGTGGTGTTCGTCGACAGCGCCCCGTGGCCGAGCGACGACCCGACCAGGCTGGACGTCCGTCACGAGGACCGGACGCTCCCGGACGGCTCGTCCCACCGGATCGTCAAGCGGTACTGGGATCCGGGGCTGTTGACCGATCGCCTCCGGCGCCGCGGCTGGCGGGGCGAGGTGGGCACGACGACCCACGGCATGATCCTGCGCGGTGTCCTCACCCGCTGACATCCGGCCGGCGGATCGCCACACTGGAGCGGTGATGACCGTCGACCGCCTGCGGGCCGCCGGGGACCGGTTGGTCGTCGCGGTGCGCGACGCCGACCCGTCGGCCCCCGTCCCCGGTCTGGCCTGGCCGGTGGGCGAGGTGGCCCGGCACACCGGCGCGGTGCACCGGTGGGCCGCCGACATCGTTCGTCAGCGGTGGCCCGACAACCGCACCGGCGGTAGTCGCGCCTTCCTGCCGCCGGCCGGCGGACCGGCCGATCTCGGGGTGTGGCTGACCGAGGGCGTCGATGCCCTGGCCGACGAGCTCGACGCCGCGCCCGACGATCTCGACTGCTTCCGGTTCGCGCCCGGTCCGGCCCGCGACTTCTGGATCCGGCGGCAGCTGCACGAGACGACGATCCACGCGATCGACGTCGAGGCGGCCGCCGGGCGCGAGCCGCGACCGGTGGCCGCCGAGGTCGCCGCGGACGGACTGGACGAGCTGCTCGGGGGTTTCGCCACCGAGCCCCGGTTGCGGGTGGACGTGTCGGCCACGCTGCTGGTCGCGCCGGTCGACGGACCATGGTGGCGACTCGTGCTGGGCGGGACGCCCACGGTTACCGATCACGGCTCCGGTCCGGACCCGCCCGCCGACGCGACCGTGCGGGGAACGGCCGACCAGCTCTACCGCTGGGCGTGGAACCGACCCGTGGAGGTGAGGATCGACGGATCGCGCGAGGTCGCGGCGCTGTGGCGGCGGGTGCGCATCTGAGCGGCGCGATGCGGTCCGATCGCCACGACTCGCGTACACTCGGTCCGTCTTCCAGGCTCGCGCCGTCGCCGGCGCCCGGGCGACGCTCACCCCTTCCCGACAGATGCGGATCCCACTCAGCATGCCTGCTTCGTCCTCCACCGGCCGCGTCAAGAAGCGGTGGACCACCGCTCAGAAGGACGCGGCCCGACGCGAGCGCGAGGTCGGTCGTCCGGGGAAGAAGGGCGCCACGAAGGCGAAGGACCGTACGGGTGCACGGACCGACCGCCCTCAGGGCCGTCCGGGTCGCGCCGGGAAGGACGACCGCCGGGACGACCGTCGCGACGACCGACGGAGCGGGTCACGCGGTGGCTCGACGGGTCGTGACGACCGCTCGGCTCGATCGGCGAGCCGTCCGGCCCATGACCGGTGGGACGACCGACGCGGCGCTGACCGACGGGCCGCCGACCGTCGACCCGCGCCGGACGACCGACGCAAACAGGACGACCGACGGGGATCGTGGACGGATCGGCGCGCCG
>JBQGEH010000095.1:0-1698 GCA_052039515.1 Nakamurella sp.
TCGGTCATCGCCACCGACGGGGTCGACGGCATCCACCTGACCGCCGACAGCAACCGGATCCTCGGCACCGCCCTCGCGCCGGTCGTCCGACACCTCCTGACCCCTGTCTGAGCCGCTCGACCCACCTGTCGGCTGCATCACAATCAGATCAAGGCGCCGACCCTCCATTCCGGCCCCGACCTGCGGCGATGACCGCACGATGACCTCCGTCGAACGTGAAGCGACAAGGGTCACACTTTCGTTCTGACGCCGCCAGCTTTCGTTCTCTTTCCGACGGTTGACGGATGACTGTCGTTCTTCGTACCTTCGTGCCGCACACCGGAAGCACCCGCCTCCGGAACGCATCGCCGATGACGACGACGGAGACGGGACACCCATGGACGAGTACGCCCGCGCGGAGGCCATCCTGGCCCTGCTCGAGCGCGTCGGCCGGGTCACCGTCAGCGAGCTCACCCGCCAGCTGAACGTCTCCGCCGTCACGGTCCGCAAAGACCTGGAGTCGCTCGAGCAGCGGGCCATGCTGCGCCGGGTCCGGGGCGGCGCGGTCGGTATCGCCAGCGCCGACGAGGGCTCGTTCGACATGCGGCTCCGGCAGGGCCGCAGCGTCAAGCGGGCCATCGCCGCCGTCGTCGCCGAGACCGTCGGCAACGGCGACATCATCGCCATGGACGCCTCGACCACCTGCTACTACCTGGCCGAGATGCTGCTCGAGCGGCGGGATCTCATCGTCATCACCAACGGGCTCAAGACCGCCACGCTGTTCCTGGAGAAGTCCAGCGCGATGGTCGTGATGCCCGGTGGGGTGCTGCGCCGCTCGGCAGGCTCCATGGTCGGTCAGTTCGGTGACGTGCTCGCCGCCCGCGGCACCATCGACAAGGGCTTCTTCGGTGTGAAGGGCCTGTCGGTCACCCACGGCCTGATGGAGATGGCCATCGAGGAGGCGGAGGCGAAGAAGCACCTGGTCGCCTCCTGCGCCTCGGTGTACGGCCTGTTCGACGCGTCCAAGGTCGGCCGGTTCGGGCTGCACTCGTTCGCACCGGTCAGCGCCATCACCGGCCTGTACACCGACGACCGGATGCCCGCCGACCAGGCCACGGAGTGGCGGCGCGCCGGCGTCGCGGTCACCACCGTGCCGCACGCCGCCACCGATCTGCACGCGGAGCGCCACCGCTCCGCGTGACCCCCAGCCCGACCCGGGACGCACCCCGTCCCGGACGGTGTCGCCCCACGGCCTCCCGAGCCGTGGTCCGACATCCCCCGCGGTCCGCCGCGGGGTCCCACGGCGTCCGTCCGGACCGCCGCCGCCATGGCTCGACCGAGCCGGAACTCAGGAGATCCTCACCGATGAGACTCAACCGGAAACTGACCGGCATCATCGCCGGCGGTGTCGCCATCGCCCTGGTCACCACGGGCTGCACCAAGAAGAACGACGCCGCCGCCACCACCAGCAGCGCCCCGGTCGCGACCTCCAGCTCGTCCACGGCCTCGTCGTCGGCCGCGACCTCGGAGTCCGCCGGCGGCAGCGACACCTCGTCGGCCGGCGCCACCGGCGGCGACAGCGGGAAGAAGTACAAGGTCGCCTTCGTGCCGAAGCTGCAGGGCGTGCCCTACTTCGAGGCGATGAACACCGGTGGCCAGAAGGCCGCCGAGGAGCTCGGCAACGTCGAGTGGCTGTACCAGGGACCGGTCGCCGCCGAC
>JBQGEH010000096.1:0-7263 GCA_052039515.1 Nakamurella sp.
GCTCTGACTGTATACGGTATCCAACACCGCCCATCGCCGCTGACGCCGGCCACCCCGCGCTGCCGGGTCCGGCTCCGAGGAGACGCCATGTTCAGTACCGGAGTGGGCCTGTTCCCCACCGAACCCGTCGACACCCTGCGCCGCTACACCCATCTCGCCGAGGAACTGGGCTACCGCAACGTCTGGTTCGGGGACTCGCAGAACATCTGGCGCGAATCGTCCACCGTCATGGGGGCGTGTGCCGTCGGCACCGAACGGATCATCTTCGGCACCGGGGTGACCAACGCGGTCACCCGCCATCCGTCGCTGCTGGCCTCGTCGTGGGCGACCCTGCACGAGATGACCGGCGGCCGAGCCGCTCTCGGCATCGGTACCGGTGATTCCTCGCTGCGCACCATGGGTCTCAAGCCGCTCAAGCTCGCGGAGCTCGAGTCTTCCATCGCCGACCTGCGGACGCTGTTCCGCGGCGAACCGGTGACCGAGGCGACCAGCGGCGCCGACTTCCGGCTCGCCTACCTCCGGGAGCCGGCCGACATCCCCGTCTACATCGCCGCATCCGCGCCGAAGATCCTGCAGATGAGCGGCCGCATCGCCGACGGCGTCATCGTGCTCGTCGGGACCGCGGACCAGTTCATCCAGGGTGCACTGGACCGGATCGAGGCCGGCGCGAAGGAGAGCGGACGGACGCTGGACGATCTGCACATCGTGCTGTGGACCCCGACCGCCATCGACAGTGATCCGCACAAGGCGCGGGACCTGGTGCGCGCGCACGTGTCCCGGGTCGTGATCCGGCCGCTGCCGGCCGAGGTGGACCCGGCCATGCAGGCGGCGATCGAGAAGATCCGGTCGAGCTACGACTACTACCACCACATGGACACCGAGGCCGACCACGCCGATCTGGTGCCCGACGACCTCGTCGACCTGTTCGCCCTGGCCGGGACGCCCGAGGAGTGCGCGACCCGGTTGCGCCGCATCCGCGACCTCGGTGTCGACCAGGTGTCGATCGTGCCGTTCGTGTCGCCCGGCGACAGCAAGGACAAGACGATCCGGGCGTTCGCCGAGATCACCGCCGAGCTGTGACCGTCGGCCAGATCGCAGCGGAGCCGGCCGCCGGCCCCTTCCCGGCGCCCGGCGCGGACATCCCCGGCGCACCGCCGGCCCTGACCCGCCCGCTCACCGACGACGACGGCGCCCCCGCCCGCCCGGCCGCCGACGCGGGACGGCCGCCCGTGGCGGCCCCCGCCGTCCCCGTCGCGGCGGCGCCCCCACCGGTGTCAGCCGCCGACGATCCCACCGAACGACTCGCGGTCACCGTCGCCGCGGCCATGGCCGGTACGGCGCTGGGCCTCCTGGCCGGACACCGCCGCGGTCGCGGTCGGCGCTGAACCGGACCGCCGTCCGGCCCGACGGTTTACGGGTCGGCAACATCCACGTCTTCCCCCAGCCGCAGAGTAGCCGTAGATTTTATCCAGTATCCGATCGAGGAGGACCTGATGAGCCGTCGCACGACCATCCGACGCACGCTGGCCGCACTGGGCGTCGCCGCGCTGGCGTTGACCACCGGCGCCTGCGCCTCCGAGACCGCCGCACCCGCGGACACCGGGTCCCCCGCCGCGAGCGGCGGCTCCGCCTCCGACCCGGGTTCGGGCGCGGCCGGGGCCACGCCGCTGAGCATCTCGGCCACCGGAGTGGACAGCCTTCCGTTCATGGCCATCCTCCAGGTCGGCATCGACAAGGGGTGGTTCGCCGAGGCCGGTGTGGACGTCTCGCTGTTCTCCGGCGGTGGCGGCGGCAACACGCTGCGTGTCGTCACCAGCGGTGACGCCGACATGGCCATCGCCGGCAACACCTCGGTGCTGTTGGCCGCCCGGCAGCCCGACTCCAACCTGACCATCGTCGCGCCCTGGTTCCAGCTCAACGACTTCGCCTGGATCGCGCCGCAGGGCGCCACCCTGGACGGGGCCACCCTGGGCTTCAGCTCGGCCGGCTCGTCCACCGAGCTGATCATCAAGGCGCTCGAGGAGAAGCTCCCGGTCTCCAGCCAGGCGGTCGGCGGCATGGGTGACAACTGGACCGCCGCCCGGGCCGGCCAGATCACCGCCGGCTGGGCGATGAACCCGTTCACCACCGACAAGGTGACCAACGACGGAGCCGAGGTCCTCGTCGAGTCCCGCGATGTCATCGGCGATCTGCCGGCCGACCTGGTCGCGGTGAACAGCGACTACGCCGCGGCCAACCCGGCCGCGCTGACCGCGTTCTTCGAGGTCGCCGACCGGCTCAACGCCTGGGTCGTGGACTCTCCCGAGGAGGCCGGCGCCGCCCTCGCCCCGCTGCTGGCCGTCGACGCCGACGTCATGACCGCCTCGCTGACCGGGATGCAGGACCTGGCCAAGGGTTACTCGCTGCAGGTCGACAAGACCGTCCTGGACAACCTGTCCAACCTGATGGTGCAGGCCGGCCAGATCGACGCGCCGGTCGACTGGGCCACCGTGCTGGACCAGCAGTACCTCCCGGAGAAGTACCGGGCCGACCTGTCGTGACGCCGGATCCCGCCGCCCGACCGTTCCCCGCCCCCAGGAGGCACCGATGACCACGACCGCCGACCGCGGCATCGAGATCACCGATCTGGACGTCCGTTTCACCACACCCGAGCGCACCGTGACCGCGGTCCGCGGCGTCACCCAGCACGTGCCCGCGCACAGCTTCGTGTCCATCGTGGGCCCCAGCGGATGCGGGAAGTCCACGCTGCTCGCGGTGATCGCCGGGCTGCAGAAGGCCACCACCGGGTCGGTGGTGATCTCCGGCCGGCCGGTGACCGGACCGGACCCCGACATCGGCTTCGTCTTCCAGGAGGAGTCCACCCTCCCCTGGCGATCGGTCACCGAGAACGTCTGCTTCGCCATGGAGATGGTCGGTGTGGCCAAGTCCGAACGCCGGGCCCGCGCCCGCACGGCGATCGAACTCGTCGGCCTGGCCGGTTTCGAGGAGGCCTACCCCTCGATGCTGTCCGGCGGCATGCGGCAACGGGTCGCCCTGGCCCGGACGCTGGCGCTGCAGCCGTCGGTGGTGCTCATGGACGAGCCGTTCGCCGCCCTCGACCAGCAGACCCGCATCTTCCTGGGCGCCGAGGTCCGCCAGATCTGGGCCCGCACCCAGCAGACGGTCGTCTTCGTCACCCACGACATCTCGGAGGCGATCCTGCTGTCCGAGCAGGTCTGGGTGATGTCCTACCGCCCCGGACGGGTCATCGACGTCATCGACATCGACCTGCCCGAGGAACGCGACCCCTCCGTCGTCAGCACCCCCCGGTTCAACGAGCTGCACGGCCGGATCTGGTCGTCGCTGCAGGCCGAGTCGATGCGCGGCTTCCGCCAGGAGACGGGGGCGGCGTGAGCATGGCCGACACCCGCAGCCCGGACGTCGGGACGGCCCCGTCCGCGCCGCCCGCCGGCGACCCGGTGGCGGACGCCCCGTCCGGTCGCGGTCGGAGGCCGTGGCGCACCCGCACCGGCCTGATCGGCGCCGGCGCGACCGTCGTCCTGCTGCTGGGCCTGGGCGCGCTGATCGAGATCGGGGCGGACGCGCGGTGGTGGAACCCCAACGACTTCCCGGCCACCTCGACGATGCTGCGCGGGGTCGGCGACCTGCTCGGCGACGACCAGTTCTGGGCCGACTTCGGCCGCACCGTCGGGGAGATCGCGGCGTCGATGGTCGGCGGCGCGCTCATCGGGCTGCTGCTGGGCCTGCTGTTCTGGAGACTGCCCACCCTCGGGCGGGTCTTCGAGCCCTACCTGGTGTCGTTCTACGCCGTCCCGCTCGTGCTGTTCTACCCGTTCATGATCGTGCTGGTCGGGATCAACGCCTCGTCGATCATCATCCTGGCCACCATCATGGCGGCCATCCCGATGGCCCTGAACACCACCGTCGGGCTGCGGCAGATGCCGCCGGTGTACCTGAAGCTGGCCCGCTCGTTGCGCGCGCGGCCGTGGCAGGTGCTGACCCAGATCGCGCTGCCCGCCGCGGCGCCCTACATCGTCGCGGGCCTGCGGCTGGCCGCCGTCTACGCCCTCATCGGCTGCGTGGCGATGGAGTTCACCACCGCTCAGGCCGGCCTCGGTTACCGCATCCGCTATCTGTACGAGATCTTCGACAACGCCGCCATGTTCAGCTACATCCTGGTCGTGCTGACGCTGTCGGTGGTCCTCACGGCCGCGCTCGCGGTGGCCGAACGCCTGCTGGTGAAGGGACGCACCACATGACCACCGCCCCGGCCACGTCCGCCGACCTGCCCGATCTGCCGCCCGATCCCGCCGGCATCCCCGAGGTGCCCGCGCGCCGCCGCCGACGCGTCCCCGGACACGTCCTCGGATCGGTGGGTGTCGCCGTCGCCGGTCTGCTGATCTGGTGGGTGGCGTCCACGATGACGTTCGTGGTGCCGTCCCCGTGGGCGACGTTCTCCGCGCTGGTGGACAACCTCGGCGACCCGACCTATCTCGTCGATCTGCAGGTCACCGCGCGGGCCATCGGTCTCGCCTTCGCCATCGGCGCCGTCCTCGGGCTGCTGCTCGGCCTGCTGCTCGGGCTGTCGACCTGGGCCCGGGTGCTCTTCGAGCCCACCCTGGTCGCGCTGAACGGGCTGCCCAAGATCGTGCTCTACCCGGTGCTGCTGCCGGTGTTCTCACTGACCGGGTCCAAGGTCGTGATGGGCGTGCTGTTCGCGCTGTTCCCGGTGCTGATCAACGTGGCCACCGGTGTGCGCGAGCTCCCCCGCGTCTACTGGAAGCTGGGTCGCTCGGTCCGTGCCTCGCATCTGAAGATGCTGCTGCACATCATCCTGCCGGGCATCCGCCGGCCGCTGCTGACCGGCGTCCGGCTGGCGGTCAGCCTGGCCGCGGTGGGTGTGGTGCTGTCCGAGTTCTTCGCCACCCGACGGGGTCTCGGCCGGGTGGTGCTGCAGTCCTACAGCCACGCGGACTACGCATCGATGATGGCCACGATCATGCTGCTGGTGACCGCGTCGTTCCTGCTGTCCATCCTGTTGTGGCGCTGGGAGCGCACCGTCCGATGACCTCCCCGGACACCGCCGCCGCGCCGTCGCTCGGCAGCAGCCCGACCCGGCGCGAGGACCACCGGTTCACCACCGGCCGGGGCCGCTACCTGGCCGACCTCGCCGCCGGCGCGGCGCACGTGGTCTTCGTCCGGTCACCGCACCCGCACGCCCGGATCACCTCCGTCGACACCACCGCGGCCGCCGCCATGCCCGGTGTGCTCGCGGTGCTGGGGGCGGCCGAGCTGCCGGTCCTGGGCCGGCCCATCCCGCCGCTGCACCGACCGGACCCGGCCTTCACCGCCGCGACCTCGTTCACGATGGCCGAGCAGCGACTCCCGGTGCTGGCCACCGACCGGGTGCTCTACGTCGGGCATCCGGTCGTCGCGGTCGTGGCCACCGACCGCTACCTGGCCGAGGACGCCGCGGAGGTGGTCGAGGTCGGGTACGAGCCGCTGCCCGCCGTCGTCGACGCCGTCGCCGCCCTCGAACCCACCACCACACCGCTGTTCGACCATCTGCCCGACAACACCGCCGCCACCATCGATGTCACGTTCGGACCGGGCCCCGTCGGCGACGACCTGACCACGGTGACCGGCACCTACCGGATGGGCCGCCACGGCGCGGTCCCGCTGGAGTGCCGGGGGGTGCGGGTGTCCTGGGACGCGTCCCGGGCCCGGGTCGAGATGTGGACCTCGACCCAGATCCCGCACCAGGTCCGGGGGGCGGTGTGCGCCGTCGCCGGCTGGTCGACCGACGAACTGCGGGTCGTGGTGCCCGACGTCGGCGGCGGGTTCGGCACCAAGGCCAACGTGTACGCCGAAGAAGTGGTCCTGGCCGTCCTCGCCCGGGAGACCACGCTGCCGTTGGTCTGGGTGGAGGACCGCTCGGAGCACCTGGTCGCCTCCGCGCAGGGCCGCGACCAGATCCACCGCAGCCGGCTGACCGTCGACGCCGACGGCCGGATCGTGCACTGGGCCGACGATTTCGTCGTCGACATCGGCGCCGGCAGCCTCTGGGTGGCCGGCATCATCGCCAACACCGCGGTCCACCTGCTCGGGCCCTACCGCGTCCCCAGCGTGGCGATCTCCGGCCGGGCCGCGTTCACCACCAAGACCGTCGTCGCCCAGTACCGGGGGGCGGGGCGGCCGGAGGCGGCCTTCGCCCTGGAGCGCAGTCTGGACGCCGCCGCCCGGCGGCTCGGCCTCAGCGCCGCCGAGATCCGCCGGCGCAACCTGCTGACCGCCGACGACCTCCCGTTCCCACGGCCGCTGCCCTACCGCGACGGCGTGCCCATCGTCTTCGACGGCGCGGACTACCGGGCCTGTCTGGAGGCTGCGCTGCGCCTGCTCCCCGAGGACGCCGACCCCGCCGACCTGGGTCCCGACGAGATCGCCGGCCACGGTCTGGGCGCCTACCTGGAGGCGACCGGCCGCGGCCCGTGGGAGACCGGCCGGGTGGCCCTGCTGGCCGACGGCCGGTTCCAGGTGACCTCCCGGGCCGCCTCGGCGGGCCAGTCGCACCAGACCGTCTGGGCCCAGATCGCCGCCGACGCCCTCGGGGTCGCGCTGGAGCGGGTGCACTGCCTCACCGCCGACACCGACACCGTGGCCCACGGTCTCGGCAGCTACGCGAGCCGTTCCGCCGTCGTCGCGGGGTCCGCGGTGCACCGCGCCGGGATCGAGCTGCGCCGCCGGGCGCGCCACCGGGCCGCCACGTCACTCGGTCTCACCGTCGACGACATCGACGACACCGCCGACGGTTTCGTCGACGCGTCCGGACGGTCGGTGACGTGGCGCGACCTCGCCGCCGGCGCCGCGGCCGTCGGTGGCGACGGCCCGCTGGACGTGACGGAGACGTTCTCGCCGCGCACGGTCACCTGGACGATGGGGGTGCACGCCGCACTGGTCGCCGTCCACCGCCGGACGGGGGCGACCAGGGTGCTGCGGTACGCCGTCGCGCACGAGGGCGGGGTGGAGCTCAACCCGCAGGTGGTGCACGGCCAGATCGTCGGCGGGGTCGCCCAGGGTCTGGGCGGCACCCTGCTCGAGGAGTTCCGGTACGACGCGGCGGGGCAGCCGCTGTCGACCACCCTGGCCGGCTACCTGCTGCCCGAGACGACGGGCATGCCGCCGGTGCTGGTCGACCACCTGCCGGTGCACACGCCCGACAACCCGCTCGGCGCCCGCGGTGCCGGCGAGAGCGGCACGATCGCG
>JBQGEH010000097.1:0-2883 GCA_052039515.1 Nakamurella sp.
GCTGGTCGGCCACGTCACCGCGGGGCAGGCCCAGGCGGTCACCCTGCTGACCGGGACGCCGGCGCCGGTGTCCGACGATCCGGTCGCCGGGTGGGAGGCGGCCGCCGCGGCCGCCGCCGACGCCTGGGCCGCACCCGGGGCGCTCGACCGCGAGGTGACGCTGCCGACCGGGCCGATGCCGGCGCCGCTGTTCCTGGAGCGGCGGGTGGTCGACCTCACCGTGCACGCCTGGGACCTGGCCCGGGCCATCGGCGACGACGACGACGTCCCCAACGACCTCGCCGCGGTGGCGCTGGACATCGTGCAGCGCCGCGAGGACGAGCTGACCGCGTCCGGCCGCTTCGGGACGTCGATGCTCACCGTGATGTGCGCCGACGACCTCACCGAACTGCTCGCCCGGGTCGGCCGGGCCCGCTGGAAGTCGTTCACTCCCACCGCGTTCACCGGCTGACGGGCCGACGGGGCGTCAGTCGCCCTGGCTGTCGAACATCCGGGGTACCGGCGCGGTCCAGCCGCGCCACAGCGCGAGCCCGCGCAGCGCCACGATGACCAGCGCCCCGACGGCCTGCACCCAGATGCTCACCGGCCCGAACGTCGAGGCGACCGCCACGATGCTGCAGCCGACGACCGCGGGCAGCGCGTACAGCCGGGAGTCCTTGCGCAGCACCGCGGGGGTGACCCCGGCCAGGGTGTCGCGGATCAGGCCGCCGCCGACCCCGGTGATGCAGCCGAGCAGCACCGACGCCAGCGGCTGGACGCCGTAGTCGATCGCCTTGACCGTCGCGGTCGCGCAGAACACCCCGAGGCCCACCGCGTCGAAGAGCTCCACCGCCCGGTGCATCCGGCGTACCTGCGGGTGGAAGCGGAACGTCAGCGCGGTCGCGACCAGCGGCAGGATCAACCAGGACGGGTTGTTCAGGGCGGCCGGCGGGACCGCGCCGATCATCACGTCGCGGATGATCCCGCCGCCGACGGCGGTCACCGTGGCCAGCACGGCCATGCCGACGATGTCGAACTGGCGGCGCACGCCGAGCAGCGCTCCGGACAGCGCGAAGGCGAGGATGCCGACCAGGTTGAGCGCCGTCTCGACGCCGTGCGTGGTCACCACCGGTCGTCGTCCTGGCCCGTCACGCCGGTCAGTGCAGCACACCGGCCACCGGCGGCGCGACCGCCGGGCCCGTCAGAGCCCGTCAGAGCCCGTCAGAGCCCGACGGCGTTGAGCACGAAGTCGTGGTCGAACTCGCCGGCCAGCACCTTCCGCAGCTCCGGGTCGGTCGAGGCCACGCACACCGGCAGCGCGTCGGGGTCGCGCACGCCCAGCTGCACCGGGGCGTCCAGCAGCCCCCACGGCGGTACGGCGTTGGCCAGCGTGCCGGCCATCCGCAGGTCGGCGTACTCCGGCTCGTTCCACACCTCGGAGGCCCGCTCCAGGGCGAGCGGGGCGACGGCCACCCAGAGGCCGTACCGCACGGTCCGGCCGCCGGTCAGCCGCACCGGCAGGGTGGCCCGGATGAAGCCCTCGTGCTCGGTCTTGAGCAGCACGGAGTCCTGCGCGGTCTCGCCGGTCATGGCGATGCCGGGGGTGTACTCCCGGTCGGGCAGCAGGAACTGGGGGTCCTGGTCGTGGGCGGCGGCGGGTCGGCCGCAGATGTCGCACGGCTCGCCGGCACTCACCCGGCTCCACGGGGCGCCGATCGCTGCGCGTTCGGCGGTCTCCTGGGGCTGCAGGTCCAGGATGTCGCCGAGGCTCGCGTCGGCGGCGACGACGTCCCCGATCGGTGCGGTGACCACCTCGTGCGGCCCGTGGTCGCCGGCGCCGCAGGAGAACATCCAGTCGGGGCCGTCGTCGGGGTCGAGCTCGTCGTACAGCCGGGACACGACCAGCACGGAGGCCTCGTCGTCGCGGATGTGGCGGCACACGAAGCTCTCGAGCGACGGGTCGGGGAACGGAGCGGGGACGGTCACCCGGCGAGCCTAGTGGCGCGGGCCCGACCGCTCAGCGGGTCGACGGGTGGCCCGGCGCCGCGGACTGGGGCGGATCCCACTCCCACTGCCGCGGGGCGCGGGTGTCGGCGCCCCAGCGACGGGCGGCGACGAAGAGGATCAGGGCCAGGAGGGTGAACCAGAGGATCGACATGCACCGATCGTCGACCTGCCGATCGCCCACGTCCATCTGTTTGTTCTTCCGCGTATCGGTAAGCTGCTCTGCATGATCGATCTGCGTCGGCTGGAGATCCTGCGCGAGCTCGCGCGCTGCGGGACGGTGGCTGCGACCGCCGAGGCGGTGCACCTGACGCCGTCGGCGGTCAGCCAGCAACTGGCGTCGCTGTCCCGGGAGGTGGGCACCCCGATGATCGAGCCGGACGGCCGCCGGGTGCGCCTCACCGCGGCTGCGGAACTGCTGCTCCGGCACGCGCACGAGATCTTCACCCACCTCGAGCACGCCGAGTCCGACCTGGCCCGGTTCCGGGAGGGCGAGGCCGGCACCGTCCGTCTCGGGGCGTTCGCCACGGCCATCCGCGGGCTGGCCGCGCCGCTGCTGCACCGCATCGAGACGACGTCCGGCCTGCGGGTGGAGATCATCCAGATCGATCCGGACGACGCCGTGGACGCCCTGCTCGGCCGCCGGGTGGACGTCGCGCTGACGCTCACCGCCGGCGTCGCGGTCGCCGGTGCCGAGGACGCCCGCCTGGAGCACTGGCACGTGGTCGACGACGTCCTCGACGTGGTGCTGCCCCTGCACCACCCGCTGGCGATGGCGGCGGAGGTGGATCTGGCCGACCTGGCCGCCGAGGACTGGATCCTGGGGATGAACAGCTCCGCCTGCCTGGTCATCGCGCAGGACGCGTGCGCGCGGGCCGGGTTCACACCCCGCACCCGTCA
>JBQGEH010000098.1:0-4012 GCA_052039515.1 Nakamurella sp.
CCACCGGCCGGCCGCTCCCATCCTCCGGTTTTGGCGTGATCAGCACCGGGATCCGGCCGTATTCACGCCGAAACCGCCGGGGGCCCGGCTTCGCTCAGCGGTCCGGCGGGCGGAACGCCGCGAACGGGTCGGTGACCCGCAATTCCCGGGTGGTGAAGGCGTACTGCGCGGCCGGCCGCCCACCGGCGGGCCCGGGGGAGGCGGTGCCGCCGGTGCGCTCGAGCATGCCGCGCCGGGTGAGGATCCGCTGCAGGTTGGTCGGGTCGACGTGGTGCCCGAGGACGGCGTAGTACACCCGGGCCAGGGACGCGATGGTGAAGGACTCCCGGGCCAGCGCGAAGGCGATGTTGGTGTACGAGAGCTTCCCGCGGAGCCGTTCGTGCGCGCGGTCGATGATGCGGCCGTGGTCCATCGCCGTCGGCGGCAGGTGATCCAGCGACAGCCAGGCCGTGTCCGGCGGCAGTGACGGGTCGAGCCCCCACGGCACCAGGCCCACGAATCCGGTCGCGACGACGCGACGCCCCGGCACCCGCGCCGGATCCGAGAACGTCGCGAGCTGCTCCAGGTGGGCCACCTCGGCCAGGTCGACCTTGTCGGCGAGATGGCGCCGCATCGACTGCTCGACGTCCTCACCCGCGGCCAGCTCACCACCGGGGAGCGCCCACCGGCCGGCGTCCGGTGCCTGGGCCCGCTGCCAGATCAACACGTGCAGCGACGCGAAACCCTGTTGATCGGCCCGGACGCTGAACACGGCGGCGAGCACCTCGTGCCGGATCGGCGGGCACGCGGGGTCGGCGTCGGGGGTCACAGCTCCCGAGATTACGGGCGCGCTCGGAGCGGCCCGACACCGTGTTAACCTCGCCTTGTTTTCGTCTGTTGATCGAAAACCCACCGAACGGGAGACGCCATGATCGCCAGCATCCCCACCATGGACACCACCGCCGTGATCGGCGACGCCGAGACGTCCCATCTGGCCTGGGCCGCCGAGGTCCGCCGGCTGGCCGACGAGCGGGACGCGGTGGTCCTGGCGCACAACTCCCAGCTGCCGGCCATCCAGGACGTCGCCCACCACGTCGGCGACTCGCTGGCGCTCTCGCGCATCGCCGCGGCCGCGCCGCAGTCGACGATCGTGTTCTGCGGCGTGCACTTCATGGCCGAGACGGCAAAGATCCTCAGCCCCGAGAAGACCGTCCTCATCCCGGACGCCGCGGCCGGATGCTCGCTCGCCGACTCGCTGAGCGCCGAGCAACTGCGGGGTTGGAAGGCGGAGTACCCGGACGCCGTGGTGGTGTCCTACGTCAACACCACCGCCGCGGTGAAGGCCGAGACCGACATCTGCTGCACGAGTTCCAACGCCGTCGAGGTCGTGGCGTCGATCCCCGCCGACCGGCCGGTGCTGTTCGGTCCGGACCAGTTCCTCGGAGCGCACGTGCGACGGGTGCTGCAACGGGAGAACATGCACGTGTGGGGCGGCGAGTGCCACGTGCACGCCGGCATCAACGGGCGTCAGCTCGCCGCGACCGCCGCCGCCACCCCGGACGCGGAGCTCTTCATCCACCCGGAATGCGGGTGTGCCACCAGTGCCGTCTATCTCGCGGGCGAGGGCGTCGTCGACCCGGCCCGGGTGCAGATCCTGTCCACCGGCGAGATGGTCGACCGGGCCCGCGCGACCCGGGCCCGCACGGTCCTGGTGGCGACCGAGGTCGGAATGATCCACCAACTACGGAAGGCCGCTCCCGGCATCGACTTCCGCGCGGTCAACGAGCGGGCGTCGTGCGCGTACATGAAGATGATCACCCCGGACAAGCTGCTGCGGGCGCTGCGGGAGGGACGCGACGAGGTGCACGTCGACCCGGCGGTCGCGGCGCGGGCTCGGGGTGCGGTGGAGGCGATGATCGCCATCGGCCGTCCCGGCGGTGCCGAATGACCGCCCCGGGTGATGCCGTCGACGTGGTCGTGGTCGGCTCCGGCGTCGCCGGTCTGACCTGCGCGAGAGACGCTGCCGCGTACGGGCTCTCGGTGATGGTGGTGACGAAGGGGGCACTGGACGACGGCAGCACCCGGTGGGCGCAGGGCGGCATCGCCGTCGTCGACGCCGCGACGGGGGACTCCGTCGCGGCGCACCTGGCCGACACCGTCGCCGCCGGTGCGGGTCTGTGCGACGTGTCCGTGGCCCGGGACATCCTCGCCGACGGGCCGGCTGCGGTCGACCGGCTCCGCCGTCGCGGCGCCGTCCTGGACCACGACGCTTCCGGCGCATGGATGCGCACCCGGGAGGGGGGCCACTCCGCGGATCGCATCGTGCACGCCGGCGGCGACGCGACCGGGGCGGAGGTGCAGCGGGCGCTGGGCGGGGACGTCGATCGGGTTGCCGTGCTGACCGGTCGGCTCGCCGTCGACGTGGCGCTGTCAGCGGACGGAACCGCCTGCGGTGTGTGGATTCTCGAGGACGGTCGGTTGCGGTTGATCAGGGCGGGGGCGGTGGTGCTGGCCACCGGTGGGCTCGGGCAGCTCTTCGCGTCGAGCACCAATCCCGCGGTGGCCACCGCCGACGGGGTCGCGATGGCGCTGCGGGCCGGGGCCGTGACGGCCGACCTGGAGTTCGTCCAGTTCCACCCGACGGCGTTGTGGGACGGCCGCACCGACGGCCGGCGGGATCTGGTCACCGAGGCGCTCCGCGGTGCCGGGGCCACCCTGATCGACGGCGCTGGACGCCCGGTGATGACCGGGGTGCATCCGCAGGGTGACCTGGCGCCGCGGGACGTGGTCGCGCTGGCGGTGTCCCGGCGGATGGCCGAGAACCCGGGCGGGGTCGGCGATCACGTGTTCCTGGACGCCCGCCGGGTGGTGGACGCCGGTCGTCGTTTCCCCACCGTCGCGGCCGCCGCGGCCCGCCTCGGCCTGCGGCTGGACCGCGATCCGCTGCCCGTGTCACCCGCCGCCCACTACGGCTGCGGAGGGGTGTGGACCGATCGGGACGGCCGGACCTCGGTGCCGGGACTGTGGGCGGTCGGCGAGGTCGCCCGGACGGGGCTGCACGGAGCGAACCGGCTCGCCTCCAACTCGCTGCTGGAGGGTCTGGTCATGGGCGCTCGCGTGGCCCGCGCGCTCGCCGTCGCCCCGGTGTCGCTCGCGCGGCCCATCGAAGTGCGTCATCCGTCCTCGACGTGGTTCCCAGCGGGTCGGCGAGAGGAGCTGCAGCACGCCATGAGTCGGCATGTCGGGATCGGTCGGGACGCGGTGGGACTGGCGGCGGTGCGGCGACTCGCCGACCGTGTGGCCGCCGGTCGGGCCGGTCTCGACCGGTCGACCGTGGAAGCGACCAATCTGGCGCAGGTGAGCGCGGTACTGGTGGCGGCGGCGACGGTGCGCACCGCGAGCGTGGGATGCCATGTGCGCACGGACGCCCGGGCGGACGGCATCGCGGGTTCGCTGTTCGTGTCGTGGCGCGACGGGGCGCCGGTGGTGGGGGAGCGTGGTCCGGTGGGCCGGGAGGTGGTGGCGCGGTGAGCGTGCAGGCGTGGATGGTGCGGGAGTCCGCACTGGCAGCGGCCGGGTTGCGGCCCGACGACGTCGACGCGGTGATCGGGCGCGCCCTGCAGGAGGATCTGGGTGACGGGCCTGACGTGACCACAGCGGCCACCGTGGGGCCGGACGTGCGTGGCACCGCGGAGATGGTCAGCCGCGAGGCGGGGGTGCTCGCCGGCGGTCTGCTGGCGGACGCGGTGTTCGACCAGGTGCTGGGCGGGGACCTCGAGGTCGAGGTGCTGGTGCCGGACGGTGGCGACCTCGTCGCGGGCTCGGTGGCGCTGCGGGTGACGGGGCCGCTGGCCGGACTGCTGACGGCGGAGCGGACGGCGCTGAACCTGGTGACGCACCTGTCGGGGATCGCCACCGAAACGCGGCGCTGGGTCGACGCGGTGGCCGGCACCGGGGCGGTCGTCCGCGACACCCGCAAGACGCTGCCGGGACTGCGGGCGCTGGAGAAGTACGCGGTGCGCTGCGGCGGCGG
>JBQGEH010000099.1:0-5058 GCA_052039515.1 Nakamurella sp.
CGACCCACGAGCCGCCGGCGTTGGTGACGTCGGTGCGCAGCGACGGGTAGCTGGTCAGGGTGCGGCCCTTCACAACCCCCGCCTCGACGAGCGTCCACGGCCCGTGGCAGATCGCCGCCACCACCTTGCGGCGGGACACCGCCTCCGTGACGAAGGCGACGGCGTCCTCCACCGTGCGCAGGGTGTCGGCGTTGACGGTGCCGCCGGGGATGACGATGGCGGCGTAGTCGCTGACGTCGGCGGTGGAGACGGCGCGGTCCACCGGGTAGGACGCGGACGGCTCGAGGTCGTTGTTGACGGTGGAGACCTCGCCGGTCTCCGGGGCGAGCAGCACCGGCGTGCCGCCGGCGTCCAGCACCGCCTGCCAGGGCTTGGTGAGCTCGGGCTCCTCGATACCGTGCTGCGAGGTCACGAACGCGATCGTCTTGCCGGACAGGTCAGCCATGGGGACTCCTTCGGGTCATCGGGTCCCGGACGCTGTCACCGGGCCCACCTGGGTGCTGCCCGTTGAGGGGCCGCGCCGAAACCCGGGACCGGGCGGTCAGCGGGTCCCCGGGGCCTCCGTGGCGCCGCCGGACGACGGCGGTGGGGTCCAGTCCAGCGGGATGGCGTCCGCGCCGGGTGGCTCCGCCACGAACGGCGGTGGGTCGGTGACGTCGAAGCGGGCGTTGCTGCAGGTGGCGTTGGGCTCCGGGGTCAGATAGGGGTTGCGGAGCAGGGCCAGCAGGAAGTGCTCGAACCGCGGGTCGGTGCTCGAGTCCAGGGCCAGCTGATGACCCCACGACTGCAGGGACAGCGGGGTCGGCAGGCCGGGGTAGGGCGTCATCACCAGGTACCCGACCTGGGGGACGAGGGCGCGCAGCGCGTCCAGCTCGTCCGCCGGCAGGGTGTCCGGGTCGTAGGCGATCCACACCGCGCCGTGCTCCAGGGCGTGGACCATCATCTCGTCGCGGACGCCGACGTCGTAGACGACACCGTCGCAGGCGGCCCAGGTCGGGTCGTGCGGACCGCCGACGGGCGGATAGCGGTCGTAGGCGACCCGGGTCGGCGCCTCGAAGTGGTACCGCTGCGCGTAGCGCGTCGGGTCGCCGACGTAGACGCCGTCGATGTCCACCGAGGGGTCGGGGTTGGTCTCCGACGGCAGCCACTGCTCGTGGGAGTCCGGCCCGGTCGTCGGATCGTCGGCGGTGGGACCGCCGGACGTCCCCGAGGTGCCGGATGTCGTCGGCGTGGTGCGGGTGACCGGTGCGGCGGCGTCGGTCGTGCCCCGCCCGTCAACGGTCGTCGAGCAGGCCGCGGTCAGCACCGTCAGCGTGACCGCCGCGAGCAGGCCGGCATTGCGCCGGGTGCGACGGCCGTGGTGGGTACGGGTGCGGGTCAACGTCAGCTCCTCTGTCCCGGCCCAGTGTGCCAGCTGACCGTTGGTGACTCTGTGTCACCGGTAACGGGGACCGGGCGGCGTTCGGCGGCGGTGCTGCGTCGGTCCGCCGCCGGTGGTGCCGGACGGTCACCGTGATCCGCCGTGAAGATCAACGGATCGTGACCTGGCGTGACGCCGTGTGACGACGAACAATGGACATCTCTGGTCACTTTTCGTGACCGGAGTTCTACGCTCCGCCGTGACAGCCGGCGGGCGCCGACGCTGAGGACACCCCGTGACGCCTGACCGTTCCCGTCGCCGCACCGGCGGCCACCACCTGCCCGGGACGCTCCGGTGACCGCTGAATCCGCCACCGGCACCGTTCCGGGGGCGACCGTCGCCCGTCGCCACGGCGTCGGCCACGCCTGGGCCGCCTTCGACGCCGCCCCCGGTCACCGTCGCGCCGCCGGCACCGGCGCTGCGGCGCTCCTCGCGCTGGCCCTGGGGCTGGCCGTCGCCGTGGTGGCGCTGACCACCGGGCCGGCGCCCGCCGGCGAAGGCACCGCCGCCGGGTGGCTGCCCGCCCCACGACTGCTGCTGGCCCCGCTCGCCGCCGTGTCCGGCACCGGCACGGCGGTGGCCGTGCTGGGCGTGTTGTGCCTGGTCGTCGCGGCCACCGCGCTCTACCGCATCACCGGGCGGCTCGCGCTGGGTCGCGGTGGCCGATTGGCCGCGGTGCTGGTGCTGGTGCTCACGCCGACGACGCTGTACCAGCAGACGACGACCACCACCGGCCCGGTGCTGATGGCGGCGCTGCTGGCCACGGTCGCGGGCCTGGCCCGCTGGGCGGTGGTCAAGCGGACGCCGTCCGGCGGCGAGCTGGCCATCTTCGCCGGGCTGCCCTGCGCGGTCGCGGTGCTGACCCGCTACGAGGGCTGGGTGCTGCTCGCGGCCGGGATGGCGTTCGTCGCGCTCGTCGCCCGCGGCAAAGAGCGGGGGGCCCGGTGGGCCGTCCGGATGGCGTTGTCGTTCGCCGCGGTCCCGGTGGCCGGGATGCTCTGGTGGCTGGCCGCCACCTACGCCGCCCACGGCAGCCCGTTCGCCGGAGCCGACGGGGTGGCCGGCGCGCTCGGCCTGCCCTCGGTCGTCACCGCCGAGGCGCCCACCCGGGGACTGCTCCGCAGCGTCACCGAGGCGCTGCCCGCGGACGTGACCGCCGCGCTGGCGGTCGGGGTCGCCCTGCTCGGCTGCGCGGCCGCGGCGGTGCGGTTCCGCTGGTCGGAGCGGTTGTGGGTGGTGGGCCTGCTCGCGAGGGTGGCCGTCGTCGACGTGTCCGTGGTCGCGGGCTCGCTCGCCGCGGGCGACGACCACGGCTGGGTCGGCCGTTTCGCGCTGCCGGTGATCCCGGCGCTCGCACTGGTGTCCGGGCTCGCCGTCGACCTGCTGCGCCGCGCCGGACGGACCCGCGGCGCCACGGTGGCGCTGCCGGCCGCCTTCGTGGTCAGCCTGCTCGCGGCCGGCGCCGCGGCCGCCGGCCACCCGGTCGGCGGGGTCGGCTCCGCGGCCCCCTCCCTGACCACCACCGCCTCCGAGCGGACGGGCACGCCATGACCGCCACCGTCGACCCCACCGATCGGACGTCCGCGGACGCGCCCGTTCCCGGCACGACCGGCCCGGACGAGGCCGTCGCGGAGCTGCGGTCCGCCGACGGCACGGCGGGCGACTATCCCGAGTACGCGCCGCCGCTGACCGCGAGCCCGACCGGCGCGCCGGGTGAGCCGAACTTCGCGGCCTGGGTCCCGCGGACGCCGCTGCCCCCGGGGCTGCCGCGCGAGACCGGGAGCCTGCTGGTCGCCGGCGGTCACATCACCTCCGAACAGCTCGACCGGGCACTGGAGGCGGCCCGGACCCAGGGCGGCTATGTCGGGGAACACCTCGTCGCCCGGGGCGACGTGCACGCCCTCACCCTGTACTCGACGCTCGCCACCCTGTGGCAGGCGCCGCTGGTCGACCTCGCCCACGAACAGGTGGACGAGGAGATGCTGCGGGCCGTCGGCTCCCGCACGGTGCTCGCCCAGGGCTGGATCCCGGTGCGTCGCGACGGCGACACGCTGGTGGTGGCGACCACGGTCGAACCCACCGCGGCGATGCGCGACCAGGTGCGCGCGACGATGGGCGTCCAGCAGCTGGACGTTCGCACGATCACCCCGCGGGACTACGCGCTGGCCGTCGGCGCGGTGTTCCGCTCCTCGCTGCTGCACGACGTCACCGACGGCCTGGCCGACGCACAGCCGGAACACTCGGCGCGGACCAGCCTGTACCGCTGGCAGCAGGTGGCGCCGGTGGCGCTCGTCGTCGCCTGCCTGATCGGGCTGGGCGTGGCGCCCGGACCGACCGTCATCGCGCTGCTCATCGTGGCCAACCTGGCGTTGGGTGCGAGCGTGAGCTTCAAGCTGTTCGCGTCGCTGCGCTACCCGTGGGTGGTGGTGCGCGAACGGCTGCGCGACCCCCGCCGGCGCCGGCTGGTGGCGCTGGACGGTGCTCCGGCGGGCGGGGCCGGCACGGGGGGCGGGGCCGGCGCGCCGCCGGTGGCGATCGCCGACCGGGACCTGCCGATCTACACGATCCTGGTGCCGGCCTTCCACGAGGCCAACGTCATCAGCAAGGTCATCGCCAACCTCGACCAGCTCGACTACCCGAAGTCCAAGCTCAACGTGCTGGTGCTGCTGGAGGAGGACGACACCGAGACGATCGCGGCCGCGCGGGCGGCCCGGCCGCCGGCCTACGTGCGGATCGTCATCGTCCCGCGGGGGGTCCCGCAGACGAAGCCGCGGGCGTGCAACTACGGACTGAGCTTCGCCCGGGGCAGCCTCGTGGTCATCTACGACGCCGAGGACCGGCCGGAGCCCGACCAACTGCGCCGGGTGGTGGCCGACTTCGCCCGCGACCGGGCCGACCGGGCCGCCGGCGCACAGACCCGGCCGCTGGTCTGCGTGCAGTGCGCGCTGAACTACTCCAACGCCGGCTACAACGTGCTGACCCGCATGTTCGCCATCGAGTACACCCAGTGGTTCGACATGATGCTGCCGGGCCTGGACAGCACCGGCATCCCGATCCCGCTGGGCGGGACGTCCAACCACTTCGACACCGAGATGCTGCGGCTGCTCGGGGGCTGGGACCCCTACAACGTCACCGAGGACGCCGATCTCGGGCTGCGCGCGTCGGCGCTGGGCTTCCGGGTCGGGGTGAACAGTTCCACCACCTGGGAGGAGGCCTGCTCGCAGACCGGCGCCTGGATCAAGCAGCGGACCCGGTGGATCAAGGGCTACATGATCACCGCGGCGGTCAACTTCCGGCACCCCGTGCGGTTCGTCCGGGCGACCGGGCTGTCCGGGCTGGTCGGCCTGACCGGGCTGATCCTGGGCACGCCGGCGGCGTTCCTGATGTACCCGCTGCTGCTGGCGCTGACCCTGCTGACGTTCGTGTTCGGCCGGTCGCTGGACCTGGGCATCCCGGACTGGCTGGTCGACCTGGGGATGGCCAACTTCATCGTCGGCAACGGCGCCACGATCCTTGTGTCGGCGCTGATCGCGGCCCGTCGGCACGGCTGGCGGATCGGTGCCTACGCCGTGCTGTATCCGCTGTACTGGGTGCTGCACTCGGTGGCGGCGTGGCGGGCCGCCTGGCAGACGCTGTTC
>JBQGEH010000100.1:0-6252 GCA_052039515.1 Nakamurella sp.
AGCCGACCGGTGCCGCGGGTCGCACGCTCGGGCTGCAGCGGCACTGGATCGTCACCGGAGCGGGCCTGAATCGGTCCCGGCGACTGTCGTGGGGTCCCCGCCGCACCGGCCGGACCACCCACCGAGCGGCCGAGGCCGCACCCAAGGAGCAGCACATGCCCGTCTACCAGGTCGTCTACTGCGGTCTCCCGCTCACCCTGACGCAGCGCGACCGACTCGCCCGCAGCATCACCTCCATCCACCACGAGGTGACCAACGCACCGGAACCGTTCGTGCGCATCGTGTTCCAGCCGGCGCCGTTCGGCTTCATCTACACCGCCGGCGAAGTGGCCCCGTCGCTCGTGGTCAACGGCACCATCCGCGACGGCCGGTCGGAGGCGTCCCGTCAGGCCATCATCCAGAAGATCTACGACTGCGTGCGCGAGGTCGTCACCGACGCGACGCCCAGCCAGATCGTCGTCGCCCTGCACGAGGTGCCCAACACCTGGATCATGGAGGCCGGCTACTTCATGCCGGCGGCCAACGACGACGCCGAGGACGCCTGGATCGCCACGCTGCAGAAGGCCTATCCCGGTGAGTTCGACGAGTGGGGCGCCGGCGGCAAGCACCCCGAGCTGGACCGGTCCGAGGACGACCGGACGCGGCTGCAGCGCCTCACGGCGCTCACCGAGCGGTACGCCATGCTGGCCCGCCGCAACGGACAGGACGTCAGGAGCCTGTTCGGTGCGATGACCGAGCAGCTGAAGGACACCCCGTCCGGCTCCGAGCCGGCGCTGAGCGGCCGCAGCTGACCAGACCCACCCGACGAGGTGGAGACTCGAGATGCGGTGTCCCCAGCCTCACCAGGGCCGTGCGGTGGCGACGCGTGTTGCAGGTGTCCCGGCGGAACCACGCGCTCGCTACGGCAACACGCGGGGTGGTCGAACCACCCCGCGTGTGACACCGTCGGCGAACCCGACGACCTGTCAGGCCGGCGCACCGTGCTCGCTGTCGCCGTCGTCGGTGACGGCCGGACCTGCAGCTGTCGGGGCCGGCTGCTCGTCCTGCGCGACGCGCCGACGCCGCGCCGCAAGCGCTGCGACGCCCCCCACGGTGATCGCGCCGAGGCCGCCGAGCAGACCGGCGCCGAGATCGGCTCCGGTGTAGGCGAGCCCGGACTTCGGCCCCGCGGCGGAGGGGGATGCGGCCGCCCCGGTGGTCGGGGCGGCCGTCGACCGCGTGTTCGTCGTCGACGGCGCGGGGGTGGACGGGCCGGTGGTCGTGCTTCCGTCTGTCGGCGGGGTCGTGGACGGCGGAGTCGTGGAGGGCGGAGTACTGGTGGAGTCGGTGGGAGACGGCTCGCTGGGTGTCGTTCCCGGGCCGGTGGGCGTGGTGGAGGGCCAGGCGACCGGACTGCCGACGGTGGGCTCGTCGACCCAGTTCTTGATGGTCTCACCGATCTGGATACCGCCGGCCGCGAGGCGGAAGGCGATGTCCGATACGGGTGAGACGAACCCGACCGGTGTCCCCAGCAACTTGATCGGGTTGACCACAGCCGGGATTTGCGCCAGCATTTGACGCGTGAAAGCCAACTTGTCCGGCACGGAATTCGTCGCTTTCGAGCCGAGGATGAGGACGTTGACCAAGCCGATGATCATCGTGAAGAATGACAACTCACCGGGAACCTTTCTCCAGAATCCTTGCACCTTGGGGGGTATCACGGCCACGGCGACACTGATCACGGACACGACAGCCAGCATCAGAGAAACCGGCTCGACCTTGCCGGCCTCGACGTTCGCGAGGACCGCTGTCACGACACTGCCCAGAGTCCCGGCCAGTAGCAGTGCACCACCGATGATCGTATAGATCGTTTTCGGGATGGTCTGGACGCCGTCGGCGTTGATGACGGAAAATGTGTCCAGAATCGCCGTCAGGAAGGACGCCACGAGCATGGCGACGCCACTGACGATTTGTACGAGATTGAGGATGTCACTGGTGACTGGCCCGGCACCCACGCCCGTCCCGGTGGTTTCGGCCGCCTCGGGGTAGCGACCTGTCTTGGCTCGGAAGATGTAGGTGGTGGGGAATGCGATGACGAACGCCAGCAGGTCCAGGAATGTCAGCTTGCTCCCCTTGTTGAAAACGCTCCACAGTGCTGACAGCACCGGGATCTGCACATTGCCGAGGTCTTTCAGAGCAGTGACCAGAACATCCGTCTTGCTGAGCATGGTGTCGGTCAGAGCGTCGGCGACCACGACGGCTCCGATCGCGACGTCCTCGAAGAGACCGACGATGGCACCGAGTGCGTTCGAGATCAATTCTTCGGGTGAACCCACTGTGACCTTCGCGTGGAAACTTGTACGGGTCTGGTTCAGGGAAGAGTTGAGCACCGGATCGTCTTGCAGCTTCTGCAGAAACGTTCCGAACAGGTCGCCGAGGCCGTCGAACCCGGTGCCGGCGTTCGCGGTGAGGGGGGCGTCGTCCGGGTCGCTGGCTGCGGTCATGTTGGTGCGTAGGCTCTGGCTGCTCCAGCCGGATTCCACAGATTGAGACGTGCCGGGGGCGGATGCAGAGTTGTAGGCGGATGAGGCGGTGGTCCCCATTCCTGGTGCCTGGCTTGCCGGCAAGCACTCGGGTGCTCCGCACGTCTTCGGGCCGGTTCCGTCGTACACCTTGGTGAAGAACTGTGTGACGTTTTGCTTTGCTTGGTCGAAGAAAGCCGCCATCAATGGTCGACCTTCATCCAGCATCTGACCGAGATTGTCCAGCATCTCGGTCACCAACTGCCTGATGATCTTGGCGGTGTTGATGACGTGTTTGATGGCGAGGAGTTTGCCCAGCGCCTGGACGACCTTCAGGAGATCTTTGCCGAGTTGGACGAAGAACGCGCCGATGGCGGCGGCGGCGTCCTTGATGTCGGTGACGACGGCTTTGACCACGGTGACGACGCCGTCGACGACGTATTCGATGCCGGCGAGGACGTCCTTGCTGACGCTGACCACGACCTTGGTGACCTTCGCGGCGCCACGTTTGATCTCGCGCCAGGCGCTGCGCAGCGACGGCGCTCCCCCGCCGAGCAGCGCGGGAGTGGCGCCGGTGAGGGAATCGATGAGGTCGGCGGCCTCGGCCGGCGTGAGCGGGGTGTGTCCGGCGGCGGTCAGGCTGAGGCCGGTGGAGGCCTGGACCACGATGTCCTGCGCGGCGGCCACGTCGACGGGCGTGTAGGCCACTCCAGGGAGATCGGTCAGCGCGATGTACCGGCTGTCGGAGGTGTGGGTGGCGACGCCCGCCCGGAGCAGGGTTGACACGCCACCGCCCATGCCGGTGGCACTGGTGAGTTGGGTGACCGCGGTGTTGGCCTGCGATGCCTGGTCGCGATCGGTGAACAGCGGCTTCTCGTCGTAGGAGGTGGCGGCGATCATGTCGAGTTGCTGTGGGTCGTCGGTGCCGGTAGCGGTGCTGGCGGCGAGCCGACGGTGGAAGGCGGCGTCCGGGACGACGGCGATGCGCTCGTGTTCGTCCATGAACGCCGCCCAGATGCGCAGCGTGACCGCGGAGAGGTCGTCGGCGTCGGAGACGACGGTGAAGGTGCCGCTGCCGTCGGTGGTGAAGTAGGCGGGGGTGTCCGGGCCGATGGTGTAGGTGGTGTTGTCGATGCTGACCACGGTCGCGTCCTCATCGGCCCACAGCTTGACCGCCTGGAACGGACGCGGTGCGTTCACCGCGTCGACGACGCTGATGTGGGTCTGGTAGCGGCTCACCCCGTTCTGGATCACCTCGTCGTCGTTGGCGTAGTCCTGGAGCAGCTCGGATTCGACGATGAACGCCCGCTCGTCCTGGATGTAGCTGTCCGGGCGGACCGCGAAGAGACGCCCCAGCTGATCGTCGGGGAACAGCCCCGCGGCGCCGGCCATCGCGTACAGCACCCCATGGGCGTCGTCGTAGGCCAGAACGGCGGGCGCGGTCCCGTCGGTGGCGACCGCGTCCAGCGCACCGCTGACCGGGTCGAACAGCTGGAAGGCGCGGTCACCGCGGGTGAATCCGACGATCGCCCCCTTGGACGGGTCGGTGCCGGCGATCAGGATCGGGCGGGACAGGATGGCGGATCCGGCCGGCGGGCTGTCACTGGTGGCGTTCTTCACCGTCATGGTGGTGCTGTCGAGAACGGTGAGTTGGCCGAGCGAATCGCCGAAGACGACGTCCTGATTGCGATGGATCAGTCCGGAGGTGACGACCCGGGGGGCGGCGTTCGCCGGCTGGGGAAGGTCGTACCGACCGACCTGACTGCCGGTACCGGCGTCGAGCACGACGACCCGGGTGCCGAGGCCGGCGAACAGCACGTCGCCGCCGTCCGAACCGGTCCCCGGCACGAGATCCCACCGGAGGCTCGCATCACCGGGATCCGGGACGTCAACCGAGGATTGCCATTCCACCGTGCCGGTGGCGGGATCCACTGCGGTGACCACGGCTCCGCCGGAAGACGGTCTCGTCGGAACGACCAGGTTCCCGTCAGCGCCGGTGGCCGGTTGACCGACGGTCCCGGTCACGGTGGGCGACGTGGTGGTCGTGATCCAGAGCGGGTCGGGTGTCCGGCCCGGCACCGCCGCCGCGGAGACGGTGTCGAAGGCGATGACGGGACAACCGGGACCGTCGACGCCGATGGTCAGGACGGCGCCGGCGAGTCCCGGGGCGGCCAGGACGCCGTCGGGGACCTCGGGCCGGCCGGCGGCGTTCCACTGCCAGCTGACCTGGCCGGTGTCGGGATCCAGGGCGTGCACCGTTCTGCTGCCGACCACGTACAGCAGGCCGAGCGAGGGGTCATGGCGGAGCCGGGCGCCGCGGGCGACATCGTCCGACGACGTGGCCGGGACGTCGAAGGCCCAACGCCGGTCACCGGTCTGGGTGTCCAGCGCGAGCACCCGCGCAGCCGTCGTGGGGACGCCGACGGGTTGCGCTGCAGCGAAAACGGTATGGCCGGCGACGGCGAGAGTGCCGTTGAGCAGGGCGGTGTCGTTCCCGGTGTAGTAGGGCTCCGACGTGGTGAAGACGTAGGGGGTCGCGTAGTCGTACACGACGCCGGTGGCGCTGGACAGCACGTAGGCGTCGCCGGAGCCGGTGGCGGCGATGCGGTCGATGACGGTGCCGGACGGCACCCCGGGCGAGAGTGCGGTGTCACGGGTGTCACCGCCGGTGCCGATCAGGCGGTGGATGTCGGCGTCCCCGGCGGCGGCCCACAGGCTGCCGTCGGCGCCGGCGGTGATGTGGACGGCCGGGCGCTGGAGGCCGATGACGTCGTAGCCGAGGTCGCCGTCCCAGCGGTGCACCGTCCCGTTCCCGCCACGCAGCCAGATGTCGGCCGCGGTCCCCACCGCGAGTTGAGTGACCGGGAACGCCGGACGGGGCAGCGGCTTCCAGCCCGCGGCAGCCTGGTCCCAGCGCTGCGGCCCGTCGGTGGTCAGGGCGAACGGTGTGCCGTCGGAGGCGACGGCGAGCTGGGTGAATGCACCGCCGGCCAGCGTGGCAGCCTGCTGCCAGTCGGTGCCGTCGAAGAACGCCGCCGTGGTGGCGCTGCTGTCGGTGACCGCGGCATACAACGCCCCGACGCGGCCCTGGGGTGCGTGGCGCAACGTCGGTGTCCAGGGCTCGTAGAAGCCGGTGGCGTAACCCGGTGCGGCGGCACCGTCCCGGGAGGATGACCGCCAGATCGTCGGGCCAGTGAGAGCGGTGACGTTGTAATCGGTCTCGTCCCACAGCATGCTGGTGAACCCGGCCTGCAGAGCGGTGAGCATCGCCCCGGTGACGAAATTGGCGAGCGGCTGCGGTCCCTCGACGACCCGGCGGGTGGTCATGTCCACCCGCACGTACTCGCCGCGACACCACAGCAGCACGGTCGGTTCGTCGATGTCGCCGCGGTGGGAGCCGACGGCGTCGACGGCGCCGTTGCGCCAGTCATCGGTGGTCGTGGGCCATCCCACGATGTCGGTGAGCGCAGCCGGCGCGGAGGCCGCTCCGGTGGCGGGGTCGATGGTGAGGTAGCGGCCGTTGCGGAAGAGGTGCAGGGTGCCGCGGACGTTCGCGGCACCGTCCAGCCGCTGTGCGAAGGTGTCCGGCAGCCCACTCCACAGCGAGGTGAGCGCGACCGGGGCGCGGGAGGCGACGGAGATCTCCGGCCCTCGGGTGACGAGGAAGGAGTCCCGGTCGAAGCGGGCGATGACGTCCAGTCCGCGCCCCAGCACGCTCCACGTTCCCCCGATCGGGTCGAAACCGTACGGA
>JBQGEH010000101.1:0-2022 GCA_052039515.1 Nakamurella sp.
CGCAAGGTCAACAAGGACGACGGCATCCAGCGTTACAAGGGTCTCGGCGAGATGAACGCCAAGGAGCTGTGGGAGACCACCATGGATCCGACGAACCGGCTGTTGATGCAGGTCACCCTGGACGACGCGGCCACCGCGGACGAGTTGTTCAGCGTGCTGATGGGCGAGGACGTGGAGTCGCGCCGGTCGTTCATCGTGCGCAACGCCCGCGACGTCCGCTTCCTGGATTTCTGACCCGGACCGGGTGAGTCGTCGTCACCGAGGGTGAGAACGACAGCCTTCGACGCCCCGACCAACACTCGATCGTTGATTCACACTTTCTGTCCACACTGTGGATGGATCGCCCGAGATCTACCCCGCGGGTGGGTCGGACACACGGGACACCACCCGCCGACCCGGCCCACCGACTGACTGAGGACATTCCGTGACCGATGTGATCCCCCCGGAACCGCCGGAACACGACCGCACCGAGCCGGTCGACATCCAGGACGAGATGCAGCGGTCGTTCATCGACTACGCGATGAGCGTCATCGTCTCCCGGGCGCTCCCCGACGTCCGGGACGGCCTCAAGCCGGTGCACCGCCGCGTCCTGTACGGCATGTACGACGCCGGCTTCCGGCCCGAGCGCTCGCACGTCAAGTGCTCGCGCGTGGTCGGCGAGGTGATGGGCAACTACCACCCGCACGGTGACAGCTCGATCTACGACACCCTGGTCCGGATGGCCCAGCCGTGGTCGCTGCGCTACCCGATGGTCGACGGCCAGGGGAACTTCGGGTCGCCGGGCAACGACATGGCGGCCGCGATGCGGTACACCGAGTCGAAGCTGACGCCGCTGGCGATGCAGATGCTGATGGGCATCGACGAGAACACCGTCGACATGGTGCCCAACTACGACGGCAAGACCACCGAGCCCACGGTGCTGCCGTCCCGCATCCCGAACCTGCTGCTCAACGGCTCGTCCGGCATCGCCGTCGGCATGGCCACCAACATCCCGCCGCACAACTTCCGCGAGGTCGCCGCCGGCGTCATCTGGGCGCTGCAGCACCCCGACGCCACCGACGAGGAGCTGCTCGAGGCGCTCATCGAGCGGATCCCCGGGCCGGACTTCCCCACCGGTGCGCTCATCGTCGGCCGTGACGGCATCGAGGAGGCGTACCGCACCGGGCGCGGCTCGATCCGGATGCGCGCGGTCGTCGAGGTCGAGGAGGACGCCAAGGGGCGCACCATCCTCGTCGTCACCCAGCTGCCGTACGTGGTGAACCCGGACAACCTCGTCGAGAACATCGCGCAGCTGCACAAGGACGCGCGGATCACCGGCATCGCCGACATCTCCGACGAGTCCAGTGACCGCGTCGGCATGCGGATCGTCATCACCCTCAAGCGCGACGCGATCGCCAAGGTCGTGCTGGCCAACCTCTACAAGCACACCCAGCTGCAGACGTCGTTCGGCGCCAACATGCTGGCCATCGTCGACGGGGTGCCCCGGGTGCTGCGACTGGACCAGATGGTCCAGCACTACGTGGCCCACCAGATCGAGGTCATCACCCGCCGGACCCAGTACCGGCTGGACGAGGCCGAGCGCCGCGCCCACATCCTGCGTGGCCTGGTGAAGGCGCTGGACGCGCTGGACGAGGTCATCGCGTTGATCCGCGCGTCGGAGACCGTCGAGGTCGCCCGCACCGGGTTGATGGAGCTGCTGGACGTCGACGAGCTGCAGGCCAACGCCATTCTCGAGATGCAGCTGCGCCGGCTCACCGCGCTGAACCGGCAGCAGATCGTCGATGAGCTGGCCGCGCTCGAGCTGCTCATCGCCGACCTGCAGGCCATCCTGGCCAGCGAGGAGCGCAAGCGGCAGATCATCGCCGACGAGCTCACCGAGATCGTCGAGAAGTACGGCGACGAGCGGCGCTCGAAGTTCGTCGCCTACGACGGTGACGTCAACGTCGAGGACCTCATCGCGGTCGAGAACGTGGTCGTCACGATCACCCGCACCGGCTACGCCAAGCGCACCAAGACCGACCT
>JBQGEH010000102.1:0-2602 GCA_052039515.1 Nakamurella sp.
CCGGGCGGCAGGCGCTCCGCCGTGCCGACGGCCGGAGTGAGAGCCCGGGGGAGACGCTCACCCGGGAGGCCCTGGCCGATCTGGCCGCCGTGGACGCGCAGGTCGAGCTCCGGGATCCACGGGACCGCTTCGTCGCCCGGGTCGACCTCGCCGTGGAGGATGCACTGACCGCGATCGAGTTCGACGGGCGACAGAAGTACCACGTCCGGCGAGCGCCCGGGCAGTCGGTGGAGGACGTCGTACTGGCCGAGAAGCGCCGCGAAGACGCGATCCGGTCTCTCGGCTACCTGGTGGTGCGCGTCGTCTGGACGGACCTCGGTGACCCGTCAGTGCTGCGGCGGCGGGTGGCCGGGGCGCTGTCGCGCGGGCGGGAGTGGCGCGCACGGGGGATGGTGGCCGTCGGCTCGTACCGGCCGGCGCCCGTTCTGCGGCTGCCGTGAGGCCCGCACCCAGCGACAGTTGCGGCCACTCCGCGACGGCTTCACCCAGCCGAAGTGGTCGCGAAGTGGCTGAAGGTGTCGCTGAGTGGCATGGCGAGACGCACCGGACGCGGAACGGACGCGCAAACGGGCGCCGGCGCGGACGGATGCCGGGTGGTCCCGGCGGACGCGCCCGCAGAGGGCCGGACCCAGCCGGTCCCGAGCGCACCACTCAGCGACCGGTTCACCCACCGAGCGCACCACTCAGCGACCGCTTCACCCACCGAGCGACAGCTCCACGCAGCGGAACTCGTAGCGGAGTAGCCGGAGCTGTCGCGCAGTCGACCGGCCACGACCGCGGTCAGCCGGTCCCACGCACGTCACAGCCCTGCGACCAGCACCTCCGCGTCAGGGCCGCGACCCGGCGACTACCCTGGAGGAAATGAGCGCAGCACCCGTGGCCACCTCCGTGGCTCCGGTGCACCTCGTCGCCGGACGGATCGCCGCGGCCCGCAGCGTCGTCATCCTGTGCCACGTCAGCCCCGACGCCGACACCCTGGGCAGCGCCTTCGCGCTGGGGCTCGCCCTCGAGGCCCGCGACACCGCGGTGCAGGTCGCCGTCGACGAGCCCGAGCTCCCGCAGTCACTCGCCGACCTCCCCGGACGCCACCTGCTCACCGCCGACCCCACCACCGATGCCGATTTGGTGATCTGCGTGGACGTCGCCTCCACCGGCCGCCTCGGCCGGTTCGCCGACCTCCTCGCCACCGCCCGCGACAGCATCGTCATCGACCACCACGCCAGCAACCCCGGCTTCGGGCGGCTGGACTGGATCGAGCCGCACACCGAGGCGACCGTGCTGATGATCGCCCGGCTGCTGGACGCCCTGCGCTGCCCGCTGACCCGCGACATCGCCGCCGCGCTGTACGCGGGCCTGGCCACCGACACCGTCAACTTCCGCTTCGCCTCACCCGCCGCCCACCGGCTCGCGGCCCGGCTTCTGGACACCGGCGTCGACGCCGCCGCGGTCCTGCGCCCGATCCAGGACACCCACCCCTTCGGCTGGCTGACCGCGGTGGGCACCGTCCTCACCGACGCGCGGCTGGACCGCACCGCCGCCGGCGGCCGGGGCCGGGTCGTCGCCGTCATCCCGCTCGCCACCGCCGCCGGGCTACGCCGCGAGGACCTCGACGCGGTCATCGACATCGTCCGCACCACCTCCGAGGCCGAGGTCGCGATCGTCGCCAGGCAGACCGACGACACGACCTGGCAGGTCTCGTTGCGTTCCCACGGTGCCGTCGACGTCGCCGCGGTCGTCGGTCGCTTCGGCGGCGGTGGCCACCCCCGCGCCGCCGGTTTCACCTTCACCGGCGACCCCGACACCCTCGTCACCACGCTCGACGCCGCACTGGCCCCCCGGTGAGCACCGAGATCCGGCGTCGCGCCTGGGCGGTCTGGGGCATCGGCGCCGGCGTCTACATGCTGGCGGTCTTCAACCGCAGCACCCTCGGCGTGGCCGGCCCGGACGCGCTGCACCGCTTCGGCATCCAGTCCGGCGCACTCGGGATCTTCATCACCCTGCAGCTCGCCGTCTACGCCGGGATGCAGGTGCCTGCCGGCATCCTCATCGACCGCTTCGGCCCCCGGCGGATGCTGCTGACGGCGGCGCTGATCATGGCGGTCGGGCAGCTGGGCTTCGCGTTCGCCCCGAACTACCCGTTGGCGCTGGTGTCCCGCGGCGTGCTCGGTTGCGGCGACGCGATGACCTACGTCAGCGTGCTGCGGCTCATCTCGGCGTGGTTCCCGGGCCCGAGATACCCGCTGCTGACGTCGTTCTCCGGCTTCTTCGGCATCGTCGGCAACGTGCTCGCCACCGTCCCGCTGGCCGCGCTGCTGCCGCTGTGGGGATGGGTGCCCACGTTCTCGCTGGCCGGTGGGCTGTGCCTGGCCTACGCCGTGGTCCTGATGCGCAAGGGCACCGAGCCGCCGCCGTACCGGGCGCAACCCGCCCCCGCGCCCGCTGACCCCGAGACCGGCAGCGGACACCGGCTGGCCCGCGAGGTGGCGCGGTCGTTCCGGGAACCCGGCGGCCGCCTCGGGTTCTGGGTGCACTTCACCACGATGAGCGGGTCGGCGGTGTTCACCGTGCTCTGGGGATTCCCGTACCTGACCGCGGCGCTGGG
>JBQGEH010000103.1:0-3559 GCA_052039515.1 Nakamurella sp.
CGTCGGGCAACGCGAGCACCTGCACGCCGTCGGCGCCGTGCTTGGCCAGGACCTCGGGGTGCGCGGTCATCAGGACGGTGTCGGGAGTACCACGGCCGCCGACCAACCGTGGGTGCGACCGCATCGCGTCGGCGACCCGGCGTTCCGGGGTCCCGGGCACGGCGGTGACCAGCGCCCGGAACCCGCGGGCCAGACCGGCCAGGCCGGTCGCGAACACCGGGGCGCCGCAGCCGTCGACCCCGACAGCGCCGACCGCCTCCCCGGTGAGCCGCTCCACGACCTCGCGGACGCGGCGCTGCAACGGGTGGCCGGGATCCAGCACGCCGGCGGTGTCCCAGCCGGCGAGGTCGCAGGTCCGCAGCATGGCGGCGTGCTTGCCGGAACAGTTCATGAACACCCGCAGGGCGGCCCCGCCGGCGGCGATGAGCGCGGCGCGGTCGCCGGGGACGTCGGGCGGGCAGGTGAGGTCGTCCTCGGTGCGGCCGGAGCGGGCCAGCAACGCCCTGACCCCGTCGACGTGGACCGGCTCGGCGGTGTGCGAGGCGGCGGTCAGCGCCAGCTCCGTGTCGCTGGGGTCGTAGCCGGCCTCCAGCAGCGCCACCGCCTGGAACGGTTTGGCGCAGCTGCGGTGGAAGACCGGACGCTGCACGTCACCGACCGCGCGGTCGATCCGGCCGTCGGCGTCGAGCACCACGACAGCGCCGTGGTGGCTGCTCTCGTGGGTGCCGTTGCGCAGCACCCGGACCAGCTCGACGAACGGGCCACGGACGGGGGCGCTCACCGGGCGGCGGCGGGGCGGATGGCGCCGCTGAGCAGCCGGTCGATCTCGGCTGCGGTGAGCAACCCGCGGCGCTCGACGATGCCCGCGACACCCTGACCGCTGATCAGCGCCTCCTGGGCGACGTCGGTGGCGTTCTCGTAACCGATGACCGGACTGAGCGCGGTGACCAGGCCGATGGAGTCGGCGACCCGGGCCCGTAGCAGCCCGGTGTTGGCGGTGATCCCGTCGACGCACTTCTCGGCGAGCACCACCGCGGCGGCGGCCAGATGGCCGAGGCTCGCGAACAGCGAGTGGGCGATGATCGGCTCGAACGCGTTGAGCTGCAGCTGACCGCCCTCGGCGGCCAGGGTGACGGTGACATCGTTGCCGATCACCTCGAACGCGACCTGGTTGACGACCTCCGGGATGACCGGATTGACCTTGCCCGGCATGATCGAGGACCCGGCCTGCCGGGCCGGCAGGTTGATCTCACCGAAGCCGGCGCGCGGACCGGACGACAGCAGCCGCAGGTCGTTGCAGATCTTGGAGAGCTTGACCGCCACCCGCTTGAGCACCCCGGACAGCTGGACGAAGTGCCCGACGTCGGAGGTCGCCTCGACGAGGTCGATCGCCGAGGTCAGCGTGGTGATCCCGGTGAGTGCGCGCAGCTCGGCGAGCGCGGCGGCCCGGTAGGCGGGGTGGGCGTTCAGCTCGGTGCCGATCGCGGTGCCGCCGAGGTTGATCTCGTGCAGCAGCAACCGGGCCTCGCGCAGCCGCTGCCGGTCCTCCTCCAGCGTGCAGGCGAAGGCCGCGAACTCCTGGCCGAGGGTCATCGGCACCGCGTCCTGCAACTGGGTGCGGCCCATCTTGACCACGTCGGCGAACTCGGCGCCCTTGGCGACGAACGAGCGGCACAGCACGCCGAGGGCGGCGTCGAGCTCGACGACGAAGCCGTCCAGCGCGATGTTGATCGCGGTCGGGTAGACGTCGTTGGTGCTCTGGCCGAGGTTGACGTCCTGCAGCGGGTGCAGGTGGGTGTAGTCGCCACGGGCGTGGCCGAGGTGCTCCAGCGCCCGGTTGGCGAGCACCTCGTTGGCGTTCATGTTGGTCGAGGTGCCGGCGCCGCCCTGGATCATGTCGACGACGAACTGGTCGTGCAGCGCCCCGGCGCGGACCTCCTCGGCGGCGGCGATGACCGCGCCGGCCTTGACGGGGTCGAGCGCACCGATGTCGCGGTTCGCGGTGGCGGCGGCCTGCTTGACCGCGGCGAGCGCGGCGACGAACACCGGGTAGCTGCCGAGCCGGATGCCGCTGATCGGGAAGTTCTCGACCGCCCGGGCGGTGTGCACGCCGTAGTAGGCGTCGGCCGGGACGTCGAGCTCGCCGAGCAGGTCATGCTCGGTGCGGGTGGGCTCAGCGAGCCCAGCCGGGTCGGCGGACACAGCCGGGTCAGCGGTCACGGTCGGGTCGGCGGTCACCATCGGGCTGGTCGGCTGCGGCGTTGCAGTGCTGGACGACATCGGACGCCTCTCGTCGGTCGATCACCGCCGGCATGCTGTCCGGCTGTCTGACAGCTTGACGGTAGGACGCGGCGTCGGAGCGGTCAACGGCCTGTGACCGGCGCCACGGCCAACGCCGCGCCGAGACCCTGATCCGTGACCGGACGTGGTCGTCCTCGCGCACGGGACGACGACCTCGACGCACGCCCGGCCGGTTAGGGTCGCGGCATGGATCCGTCCGACAGCTGGACCAGCTCGGCACCCGTGGCTGCCCGGGTGTCGGCGGCCGAGGCCGTGCTGGCCGACCTGCGGCGGGCGATCACCTCCGGCGACCTGCCCGTCGGGGCCCGGCTGCCGTCCGAGTCGGCCCTGGCGGCCCGGTACGGGGTCAGTCGCTCGGTGGTGCGCGAGGCGCTGCGGTCGTGCGAGGCGCTCGGGCTCACCCGCACCCGCACCGGCAGCGGCACATGGGTGGTGTCGGCGACCGTCGCGTCCGCGTTGACCGTGGGCGACTGGTCGTCGCGGGACATCGTCGAAGCCCGCCCGCACATCGAGGTGCCCGCGGCCGGGCTCGCCGCCCGTCGGCGCTCGGACGCGGACTGCACGACGCTGCAACGGCTGGTTGAGGGCATGGACGCGACGACGGACCCGGCCCGCTGGGTCGGACTGGACGCCGACTTCCACGCCGCCATCGCGCGGGCGACCGGCAATCCCCTGCTGGTCGCGCTGCAGACGACGATGCGCGCGGCGCTGTCGCGTCAGTCGGAGACGTTGAACCTGGTCGGGCACCGGCGGGAAGCGGCCAACCGGGAGCACGCCGCCATCGCCGCCGCGATCGTCGACGGCGCTCCTGACCGCGCGGAGGCGGCGATGACCGAGCACCTGGACCGGGTCGCCGCCGCCCTGGACGCCGTCCTTGCCGGGGACGACACCCCGGCGCGGGGGACGGCGGGCCCCGCGCACTGACGGCACCCCCGTCGTCGGTGGCGTACCGGGCCCGGCCAGGATGGAGGCGCACCGCGCCACCGGCGGCGCGGGAACGGAGGACCCGATGACCGAGAACCCCACCAGCAAGCCGTATCTGCGGAGCTCCAGTGACTGGGCCGCCGACCAGGCGGAGCGGTACGAGGCGAGCGACGGCCAGGAGGCGAACACCCTGCAGGGGGTGCCGATCATGCTGGTGTCGACCACCGGACGCAGGACCGGGGCGCTGCGCCGCACCCCCCTGATGCGGGTCGAGCACGAGGGCAGCTACGCCGCGATCGCCTCGAAGGGCGGCGCACCGGAACACCCGGTCTGG
>JBQGEH010000104.1:0-5577 GCA_052039515.1 Nakamurella sp.
GTGGTGTCGACGCAGCGCGACCTGCTCCGGCAGCACGGCGTCGACGTCGGTCCGGACGTCGACCTCACCGACCCCGCCGCGGGGCTCCGCGACCACGCGGAACGCACGCTGGAGACCGTCCGCCGGGACGAGGTCGTCGACACCTCCTACGACGGGTACTTCGGACCGACCACCGTGGGGGAGACCCTCGTGCAGTTCTACGTCTGGGACATGCTCGTGCACCGCTGGGACATCGCCCGCGCCACCGGTGGGGACACCTCGTTCACCGCCGACGAGCTCGACCGCATCGAGGCGGGTGCGGACAGCTTCGGCGAGGCGCTGCACTCCGACGGGGTGTGCGGCCCCGAGGTGCCGGTGCCGGCGGACGCCGACCGGGCCACCCGGGTGCTCGGACGGCTCGGCCGGGACGCGGCGTGGGCGGGTGTGCCGGGCTGACTTCCGGGCCGCCGGCCCCACAGAAGCCCACCGAATGTGAAGAGGCCGACCCTGCAGGGTCGGCTTCTTCACATTCGGTGGGCTTCTGCGGAGGAACATCCGGTGGGCTCCTGCGGGAACCCGCGGAGCCCGGCCCGGAATCAGGCGGACGCGGCAGCCTTGACCCGGGCGGCTTCCCGCTCGGTGCCCTGCTCGTTGAGCACACCGGCCCGGGAGCCGTTGAGCTTGGCCTGGATGTGCTCGCCGACCGTCACCGGCGCGTACAACGCGGGGTGCTCGGCGTCGACGCAACCGGGCAGGGTGGCGACCACGGCGTCGATGTTGCCGTCGTGGAAGAACGCCGCCGAGCGGCGCCGCTGGATGGTGCCGTCCACGATCGGCGGCTTGACCCGGTGCAGCGTCGACCGCCACCGCTCGTTGGTCCAGCGGGCGGTCAGGTCACCCAGGTTGACCAGCAGCGCGCCGGGCAGTGGCGACACGTCGTTCCACGAGCCGTCGGCACCCAGCACCTGCAGGCCGCGGACCTGGTCGGCCCACAGCACGGTCACGATGCCGTAGTCGGTGTGCTCACCCATGCCGATCAGCTCGCCGTCCAGCACGATCTCGCCCGGCGGCAGCGCGTAGTTGTTCATCCGCAGCACGTCCAGCGAGTGGTCGGTGGCGCGGGCGAAGAAGTCGGCCGGCAGGTCCAGGGCGTCGGCGAAGATGCGGGTCAGCACCCGCGCGACGCCGCCGGCGTGAGCGAACCAGGTGCGGGTGCGCTCCTCGAAGCCGTCCAGACCCGCGGGCCAGATGTTGGCGGCGTAGTCGTTGCCGGCCAGCACCGCCGGGTCGGCGTGCGGGTAGTCCGCCGCGGTCGCACCGATGTTGAACGCCTCGAAGAAGTCGTTCATCCGGGTCGCGGACTCCACGCCCAGGCTCAGGCTGAGCTGTTCGGACTTCGGCGCGGTGTAGCCGCGGTTGATCTCCGGCGGCGAGACGTAGGTCTTCTTCGTCTCCAGCGACTGGCCGAAGAAGTCGTCGATGGCCGCACCGAGCCCGTCGGCGATCTCGTCCGGGATCCCGTGGCCGAGGATCTGCATGAAGCCGACGGTGGAGCCCGCCCGGGCGACCTGACGGGCGACGCGCGCCCGGTCGGCGTCGGGGTCCACCGGCGCGCCGGTCCCGGCGAGCACGTAGGGCGAGATGTCGATCGCGGGGACGGTGAACGGGGTGTCGAGCGGCTGGACCACGGAGGTCTCCATTTCTGTGGGCGCGGAGAGGCTGCGCTGTTGAACAGAAATGAGCAGTGCCCCCGCGCCGAGGGCACGGGGGCACTGCATTCTGGTGTCTGCAGGCCGTGCGGCGGGTGGCCGCACGGTGATCCTACGAGTCGTGTGTTGCCGCGGCGTGACCGGCGGTCAGACGCGCGAGCGGGTCTTGCTGCCGAACTTGATCCACAGCAGCAGCACGATCACCGAGCCGATGATCGAGCCGATGATGCCCGACGGCTGGAAGAAGCCGTCCTGGCCGTCCTTGTGGAAGATCAGGTAGCCGAGGAAGCCGCCCACGAACGATCCGACGATCCCCAGCACGATGGTCATCGGGATCGAGATGTTCTGCTTCCCGGGGACCAGCAGGCGGGCGATGGCGCCGGCGATGAGGCCCACGATGATGAGGCTGATGATGAGACCGAGCATGGCCCTGTCCTTTCTGACGGAGCGGAGTCCCCTCCGACCGGCTGACGTGGCCGGGTGCGACCACATCGAAACAGATGCCCCGATCACCGTCAGTCGTAACGGACCCCGTGCAAGGGCCGTACGAGGGATTTCCTAGGCTCGTTCCGGGCCGTCCGGTGCGCTGGACGTGATCCGGACCTGCACGATCGACGGACGGAGACATCGTGACCGAGGGCGTCAGCTCGCCGAGCACCGCCAGCGCCTCATCGATCCGCATCGGCGGGGTCGACATCGACCGCGACCGGGCCCGGGCCGCGGCCGCCCAGTACCTGGCCGCGCAGGGGCACCGCTTCGGCTACCCGGCCTACGACGCGTTCGACGGCGGGGCCGGCCGGTTCCGCGTCGGGGACGGCGACCAGTTGACGCCGGTGCTGTTGAACGTGCCGGTGTCGGTCAAGACGTTCTACTCGCTGACCGACCTGCGGCCGCAGCTCGAGTCGTGGCTGACGAAGGTCCCGCCGGACGCACGGCTGATCGACGCCGGCCCGGCCGAGCTCGCGCTGCTGGGGGAGCTGTTCGCGGTGCTGGACGGCGGGCAGCACCGGCGGCACCTGTCCGGCGCGGTGCTGGCCAAGGTCATGCACCGCAAGCGGCCGGCGTTCGTCCCGCTGTACGACCGGCACGTGGACCACTGCTACCGGGGGGCGCCCGGGGCGCCGATCACCCGCGACGTCCGCCGGCCGTGGAGCGAGTTCATGCCGCTGCTCGGCGCGGCCATGATCGAGGACCTCAAGCGTGAGGCCGACTACCTCGCCGAGGTGGTCGCGATGGCCACCACCCCGGTCATCACCACCCTGCGGGCGTTGGACATCGTCGCCTGGCAGGCCGGTCGCAGCACCGGACCCAAGCCGGGTCTGTGGAGCAACGACGTACCCGACGAGTTCGACCCCGGCGAGGATCCGGTGGAGGACGCGGTGGACCTGGACGAGAGCGTCTGACCTACGCCTGACCTGCACCTGACCTGCACCGACGGGTGGCCGTGCGGGTACCCGTCACACGACTAGACTCTGCGGCGCGCCTCCGTAGCTCAGCTGGACAGAGCATCGGACTTCTAATCCGGCGGTCGTAGGTTCGAGTCCTACCGGGGGCACCCAGCACGAACGGCGGCGCGAGAGCCGCCGGTCAGGACGGCGCGAGCGTCGACTCCCGCAGCATCAGCCGGAAGTCGGCGAACAACCGCTGCGCCGGCTCGGTCGAGCCCTCGATGCGACGGATCAGCCGGTCCACCGCCAGGTCGGCGATGCGCGTCACCCCCGGATCGACCGAACTGAGCGGCGGGAACGTGAACCGGGTCTCCTCGAGGTCGTCGAACCCGGCCACGGCCACGTCGTCGGGGATGCGCAGCCCGCGCTCCTGCAGCACCCGCACCGCGCCGAACGCCATCATGTCGTTGAGCGCGAACACCGCGTCGAACGGCACCCGACGGTCGAGCAGCCGCCGCATGCCCTCGGCGCCGTCCGCCCGGTGCCACAGCCGCACGTCGACGATGAGCGACTCGTCCACCGGCCGTCCGGCGTCCCGGTGCGCCTGCCGGAAGCCGGCCAGTCGCAACCCCGACGACCCCTCGTTGGCCAGCGGCGACGCCCCGAGGACGGCGATCCGGTGCCGGCCGGTCTCCAGCAGGTGGCGGGTCATCGCCGCCGCGGCCGCGGTGTTGTGCATGGTGACGTGGTCGACCGGCGAGCGGTGCATCTGGTCGCCGAGCAGCACGATGGGGCCGGCGCCGGTCAACAGGGCGTGGTCGTCGTCGTCGAGGGCGACCGCGTTCAGCAGCAATCCGTCCAGCGACGCCGACACCGCGGCGAGGCTCTGGATCTCGCGTTCCCGGGCGTTGCGCGTCTGCCGGATCATCACCGCCCGCCCGCGCCGCTCCGCCGACTCCATCACCGCGTCCGCCAGCTCGGAGAAGTAGCCGTTGCGCAGGTCCGGCAGCACCAGGCCGAGCACCCCCGTGCGGCCCGACCGCAGGCTGCTGGCCGACCGGTTCATCACGTACTGCAGGCGATCGGCGACCTCGAGGACGCGCTGCCGGGTCTCCGGACGCACCGCGGACGAACCACTGAGGGCGTTGGAGACGGTCTTCGTCGACACCCCCGCGGCGCGGGCCACATCGGCCATCGTGACGGCCATCGCCCTCCCCTGAGCCAGGCACGCATGCGCTTCGCAGCCCCGCCGACTCTAGACGACCTGCCGCCGACCGGGGCCGGATCTGCGTCGTCCGGTCGTGCGCACCGCAGGATCTCGCGCCGGTGGCCCGTCTCACGGTGCCGTTCCCGTCCGGGGAACAAAGCCGCCCGCTACCGTGTTGAGGACCGTATTCCATGCAGACGCATGGAAATCTCCCCGGGGAGCGACCATGCAATTCGGCATCTTCAGCGTCGGCGACATCACCACGGACCCGACCGACGGCACCACCCCCACCGAGCACGAGCGGCTCAAGGCCATGCTCACCATCGCCCGGCACGCCGAGGACGTCGGACTCGACGTCTTCGCCACCGGTGAGCACCACAACGAGCCGTTCGTCGTCTCCTCGCCGACGACCCTGCTGGGCTACATCGCCGCGAAGACCGAGCGGATCATCCTGTCCACCGCGACCACGCTGATCACCACCAACGACCCGGTGAAGATCGCCGAGGACTTCGCGCTGCTGCAGCACGTCGCCGACGGCCGCGTCGACCTGATGATGGGCCGCGGCAACACCGGACCGGTCTACCCGTGGTTCGGCAAGGACATCCGGCAGGGCGTGCCCCTGGCGTTCGAGAACTACGCGCTGCTGCACCGGCTCTGGCACGAGGACGTCGTCGACTGGTCGGGCAAGTTCCGCACCCCGCTGCAGGGCTTCACCGCCACCCCGCGGCCGCTGGACGGGGTCGCCCCGTTCGTCTGGCACGGCTCCATCCGCACGCCGGAGATCGCCGAGCAGGCCGCCTACTACGGCGACGGCTTCTTCGCCAACAACATCTTCTGGCCCAAGCAGCACTTCGCCCGGCTCATCCAGCTGTACCGCGAGCGCTACGAGCACTACGGCCACGGCACCGCCGACCAGGCCTACGTGGGCCTCGGCGGCCAGGTGTTCATGCGGAAGAACTCCCAGGACGCCGTCCGCGAGTTCCGTCCCTACTTCGACAACGCCCCGGTCTACGGGCACGGCCCGTCGCTGGAGGACTTCACCGAGCAGACGCCGCTCACCGTCGGCAGCCCGCAGCAGGTCATCGACAAGACGCTGACCTTCCGTGAGACCTTCGGCGACTACCAGCGGCAGCTGTTCCTGATGGACCACGCGGGGCTGCCGCTGAAGACCGTCCTGGAGCAACTCGACATCCTCGGTGAGCTGCTGCCCGAGCTGCGCAAGGGGTTCGCCGAGGGCCGTCCGGCGCACATCCCGGGCGCTCCGACCCACGCGTCGCTGGTCGCCGCCCGCGAT
>JBQGEH010000105.1:0-1952 GCA_052039515.1 Nakamurella sp.
GGGGGGGGCCCCCCCCCCCCGCCCCCCCCCCCCCGCCCGGCGGGGGGGTGCCGCCCCCCCGGGGTTTCCTCCCCCCCCCCCGACGTGTGTGCGGAGTCAGACGGCCGCGCGCAGTCCTTCGAGGAGCGGGGTGGTGGGGCGGCCGATGAGCCGCGACAGATCACCCGAGGTGCCGGCGAGCAGGCCGTCGTGGGTGTTGCGGTCCAGACCGACGACGAACTCCGCGGTGCCCTCGTCCAGGCCGTGCCCGCGCAGCGCGGCGAGCTGCTCGTCCGGGGTGACCCGGACGAACTCGACCTGCCGACCGACGATCTCGCCCACCGCGGTGGCCAGATCCTCGAAGTTCCAGGCGGTGTCGCCGGAGAGCTCGTACACCTTCCCGAGGTGGCCCGGGGTGGTCAGTACGACGGCGGCGGCCTCGGCGTAGTCGCGCCGGGAGGCGCTCGCGACCCGGCCCTCGCCGACGCTCGCGACGATCTGACCGGTGGCACGGGCCTGCTCGACCTGCGGCAGGTAGTTCTCGGTGTACCAGCCGTTGCGCAGGATGGTCGCCGGGATCCCGGACGCCTCGATGATCTCCTCGGTGGCCTTGTGCTCCGGGGCCAGGATCAGCGCGGTCTCCCGGGCGTTCGGTGCGCTGGTGTACACCAGCTGCCGCACCCCCGCGGCCGCCGCAGCCGCGATCGCGTTGCGGTGCAACGGCACCCGGACGCCCGGCTCGCTCGCCGACACCAGCAGCACCGCGTCGGCGCCGGCGAAGGCGGTGTCCAGCGCCGGTCGGTCGGCCAGGTCCGCCACGGCGGTCCGGACGCCGAGAGCGTCGAGCTCGGCCAGCTTCCCGGCGTTCCGGCCGGTGGCCACGATGTCGGCGGCGGGCACGCCGCGCTCCAGCAGGGCCTCGACGGTCAGCCGGCCGAGGTGGCCGGTGGCTCCGGTGACGACGATGGTCATGGGGTGTCCTCTCGCTCGCGGCGCGGATGCGCTCTGTGAGCGTTCAACAATCGGCGGGACGTGGTGTTCCGACCGACGACGTGACGGCGGTCACGCGCGGCGCGCGGTGGAACCACCGGGCGGCGGCGGGCTGCCCCAGCAGGACCCCGGCCAGCACGAGCGTGAGCCCGATCAACTGCCGGCCGGCCAGCACCTCACCGGCCACCGCGACCCCCAGCAGCACGCCGGTGACCGGGTTCAGCAGGCCCACCAGTCCGACCGTGCCGGCGCCGAGGCGGCGTAGTCCGGCGAACCAGGCGGCGAAGGCCACCGCGGTGGCCACCACGGTGACATAGCCGGCGGCGAGCAGCGCGGTCCCGTCCAGCGCGGGTGGGGCGCCCTCGGCCACGGCGGCGACCGCCAGCAGGGCCAGACCACCCGCGGTCAGCTGCCACGAGGTCATGGCCAGCACGTCGGTCCGGCCGGGCGGGTCGGCCCGGGTCCAGCGCTGCGAGAGCACGAACCCGAGCGACGACATCAGCATCGCCGTCACCGAGGCCGCCAGGCCCGCCGCGTCGACCGCGGCCGTGCCGGTCAGCACCAGCAGGGCGACCCCGACCAGACCGAGCAGTGCGCCGGCGAGCGGGGTGCGCCGCGGCCGGTCTCCGACGAGCCACCAGGCCAGCAGCATCATCGCCACCGGCGACAACGCCATCACCGTGGCCGCCACGCTGGTCGGGAGCCGTTGGGCGGCGATGTAGATCAGCGTGAAGAAGGCGCCGACGTTGAGCACGCCGAGCACCGCGGACCGCCACCACCACGCCCCCTGTGGCCGCCGCCGGCGGACGGCCAGCAGCAGCAGGCCCGCCGGCAGCGCCCGCAACGCCGCCCCCCACAGCGGCTGACCGGCGGGAAGGAACGCGTGGGTGACGAAGTAGGTGCGGCCCCAGGCGACCGGCGCGACGGCGGTCACCGCTGTCCAACGGTATGTAGCTTCCATGGAAGCTACCGTAGCAGGAGAA
>JBQGEH010000106.1:0-2909 GCA_052039515.1 Nakamurella sp.
GCACCCGCACCCCGGGCGGCTGCTGCTGGCCTGTTCCGACGGACCCTCCTGGCTCGTCACTTTCGGTGGCGACCGCACCACCGGCACCGCAGGGTCGCCGTCCGGTGTCGCCGCGCACGCGACGGTGCGCGGCACGAGTGACCAGCTCTACCGGTGGGCGTGGAACCGGCCCACGGCCGGGGTCACCGAGCACGGCAACCCGGCGGTGCTCGCAGCGTGGCGGTCGGTGCGCATCAGCTGACCGCCGGACCCGTCGCGCCGCTTTCAGCGGAAGGCCTCCAGGTGATCGTGCAGGTAGTCGTCCAGGGTCCGCGCCGGGCGGCCGGTCAGCCGGTCGACCTCGGCGGTGGCGTCGATGTCGTGCCCCGGACGGACCACGTCGGCGAACTGGGCCCGCAGACCACCGGCCATGAACCGGCTCTGGCCGCCGACCGTCCGCAGCATCAGCCAGAACACCGGGCTCGGCAGCTGGACGAACCGGACCCGGCGGCCGGTCGCCGCCCCGAGCCGCTCGGCGATGGCCGTCATCGTCAGCGGCTGCGGGCCGGTGAGGAAATAGGTGGCTCTGTCATGCCCGGCCGACGTCAGCACGGCGGCGGCCACCGCCGCGACGTCCCGGGCGTCGATCCACGGCGACGCCCCGCGTCCGGTGGTCTGCGGCAGGAAGCCACGGCGGACGGCCGGCGCCGAGCCGACCAGGTTCTGGAAGAAGGCGGACGGACGCAGCACCGTCCAGCTGAGTCCGGTGCCGGCCAGGTACCGGTCGGCGTGGGCGTGCGCCCGGGCCCACGGCACCGCGGTGCCCACGTTCGAGTCGCCCGCCGACACCCGGACAATCCGCCGCACACTGGCCGCGACGGCGGCGTCCATCGCCCGCCGCTCCTGCGCGAGCTGGTCCTCCATCGGCGCGGTGAGCAGGAAGACCTGCGCGCAGCCGGTCATCGCGGTCCGCAGCGCGGCGGCGTCGTCCAGATCGGCCAACACCGGTTCGGCACCGGCGTCAGCCAACGCGGTGAGCTGCGCGGGTCGGCGGGCCATGGCACGCACCGGGCGGCCGGCGGCGACCAGCAGTCGCACCAGCTCGCCCCCGATCGTGCCGGTGGCCCCGGTGACCAGGATCGGGGCGGTATCGGTCGAGGGGTCGAAGTCTGGGGTCGTTTCCATACCACCCGACCATATCAGAATTCTGATTTATGGTGGACTGGGCCGGTGAGTGACGACGACGACCACCTGCCGACGACCCGCGCCGAGCTGGACGACCTGCCGATGTGGGCGACGATCCGGCTGGCCCGCGGGTTCGAACACCTGCTGGGCGAGGTCCTCGCGCCGCTGGAGCTGACCCCGATCCAGTTCGGCGCCCTGGCGCAGCTGTCGATCGAGCCGTTCCTCACCCAGTCGCAGCTGGCGCACCGCATCCTGATGCGTCCGCAGAGTGCGAACCACCTGCTGGATGCGCTGATTGGTCGGGGTCTGGTCGAGCGGACGGGAGCGCGTGGGTCGGGGCGCCCGAACCCGGTGCGGCTGACCGCGGCCGGACGCGAGCTGCTGGCCGTCGCGTGGCCTCGGGTCGTGGAGGCGAACGAGCCTGCCGCGCTCGGGCTCGATGCGGACGCGGCAGTGCAGTTCGGCGGGGTGATCGGGCGGCTCCTCGAAAGGCAGTCCGCGGACGGGCGTGCCCCGCGGCCCTGACCGGCGGCGACGCGGCGTCCATGACAGCGTCCGGCCGGCCGACATCGGTGTGTCGGCCGGCCGGACGGTGTGGTGTCGGACCCGCGAGGGTCCGGTTCCCCGGGTCTCAGTCCCGGGTCACTCCGAATCGGTCAGGTTCCCCAGGTCGTCGGACACCTTCTGCTCGGCGCTCGCCGCCAGGTGGGGGCCGTCGGAGTTCGCGGCGTCGTGGGCGTCATCGAGGCTGCCCCCGGTGTCGCGCAGTTCCGAATCCGGCATCTCCGGGTCCGGGAAGGTCGAGGTGCTCATGCGTGCGGCTCCCGTCGTTCGTCGTTGGGGACGGTCCCCGTCGTGTCAGTACCCCGTCGGCGTCGTCAGGCCGCCACCTGTCCGGGTCGGAACGGAGAACGCGATCACGCGGACGTCCCGGTCGAGGTCTGCCCCGAGCCGTTCGAGAGCATCCCCGACGGCGGGGTGCCACCCTGGCCACCACCGGGCGGCGTGCCCATGCCGGACGGCGGCGTGCCCATGCCGCCGGCACCCCCACCACCGCCGGGCGCCGATCCGGCGGAGGGGGTGGTTCCGGTGTCGACCGGTGCGGTCAGGGCCACGGTGAAGCCGTTCTGCACGTCACCCGTGACGGTGGCGAGCTCGAGCACACCGCCGTCGTCCCCGAAGACGTTGTCCGACGTCAGCGACACCTGCGCCAGGTTGCTCACCGACTGCTCGTAACCGGCGGTGGCGTAGACGGTCTCGCACGTCGCCTGGGGCAGGGCCACCTGAGAGGTGGCGATCGCGTTGGCGGCGTCGGTGATGTCGGCCTCGGACGGATACACCTCGAAGTGGATGTGCGGCCACCGTCCCGAGTAGCAGGCCGGGAAGATGCTGGTGTAGGTGACGACGCCCTTGTCATCGGCGATCTGGACCCCACGCAGGTAGTTCTGGTCGGTGATGCCGTCGGAGTACATCGAGTAGTTGCCGTCGCGGTCGCAGTGCCAGACGTACACGGCGACCCCGGCGAACGGCACTCCCCCGTTGGCCAGGTCGGTGATCGTCAGTTCGAGCGTCATCGGCACACCCTCAGCGGTGCCCGACGACGCCCCGAAGCTGGAGCGGATGTTGCTGCGGACGATGCCGCTCTCGCTCAGCACGTCCGGGCCGTTGGAGCCGTCACCGGGGTACGGACCGGCGGTCTCGTCGGGGATCTCACTTCCGGCGGACGCGGCGGACCCTGTCGCGGA
>JBQGEH010000107.1:0-2499 GCA_052039515.1 Nakamurella sp.
GGGGTAGGGGCCGGCTCGAGCAGGGCGGGCTGATGTCCCCCAACCGGAGCTGGGGATCGGGGCCCGCTCGAGCAGGGCGGGCGGATGCCCCCGACGGGGGCTGGGGTGGGGCCGGCCTGGGCGGAGTGGGTGGGGTTCGCATCGGGTTTCCCCCGGTGCGGTACGCGGGGTGCGGGTGGTTGGCGTGGGCCGGGGTGGGTCGTCCATGATGTCGCGGTGAATCCTGTGGTGGTCGGTGTGGACATCGGTGGCTCCAAGACCCACGGGGTCAGGGTGGCGGCGGACGGGACGGTGCTGGCCGAGCAGGTCGTCGGGAGCGCGAACGTCGAGTCGGTGACCCACGAGCAGGCCGATGCGGCGCTGGACCAGCTGTTCGACGCGTTGGGCCGTGACGGCATCGACGTGGTGTGCGCCGGGTCCGCCGGGATCAACACGCCTGAGCAGGAGGAGTGGCTGGCGGGGATGATCCGCCGCCGCGCGCCTGGCGCGAAGGTGGTCATCGCCCACGACACCCGGCTGATCCTGGCCACCCCCGAGTTCGACACCGGCATCGCCGTCATCTGCGGTACCGGGTCGGTGGCGTGGGGCCGCAACGAGGCCGGCGAGACGGCCCGGGCGGGTGGCTGGGGCTACCTGCTCGGCGACGAGGGCAGCGGCTACTGGGTGACCCGGGAGGCGGTGCGCCCCGCCCTGCGCCGCTCCGACCGCGGGCTGCCCGCCGATCCGCTGTCCGACGCGATCGCCGCCGCCAGCGGGGTGCGCACCGCCTACGAGGTGCTCGGCCGGTTCTACGCCGAGCCGGTTCGCCGGGCCTGGGCGCAGAAGTCGTCCGTGGTCTTCGACCTGGCGAAGCAGGGCGACGAAGCCGCCGCCCGCATCGTCTCCGACACCGCCGACGCCATCACCGGCCAGATCGCCGCGGTCGCCGGCCAGCTCGGCCTGACCGGACCGGCCGCCCTCGGCGGCGGCCTGAGCGTGAACCAGACGATGCTGCAGGACGCCGTCCGCGACCGGCTCGCCGCGCAGGGCATCACCGGCGTCGAACCCCTCACCCGCGAACCGGTCTTCGGTGCCGTGTACCTGGGACGACAGGCCCTGGGCTGATCCGCCACGGCCGACCCCGGCGGAACCCGGTCAGCCGGTGGCGAGGTCGGGGCCGGCCCGGGCGCGGGCGGTGGCCCGTTGCCCGAGCGGGCCGGCCGCGGCCGAAACGACCACCCGCACCTCCCATCCGTCGACGTCGCACCTGTCCAGCCGGCCGGAGCCGGCCCGGGCGACGATGACTGCCTCAGTGCACGGCGCCGCCCGTCCGGCCACCGCCGCCGCCGCCCCGGCCAGCGCGGCCAGGTCGGCGGCGGCCGCCGCCCGGTGCCGCGCGATGACCGCCCCGGCGAGGTGCAGCACCGCCACCGTGACCGTCAGCAGCACCATCACCGATACGGCGCCGACCACGGTGGCGCTCCCCCGGTCGTCCCGCCCCGCGGCCGCCACGACACCCGTCCGACCGCCGCCCGTAATCAGCCGGGACGGCGGCCGGAGCCGCGCCCGGCCCGTCACGGCGCCACGCTCGCACCCTCGACGGCCGCCACCGAGGTGGCGCCGATCCGCAGCCCCGGCAGCAGACTGCCGAGCGGGGCGGCCGACACCGACACCGTCACCTGCCGGTCGCCGACGTCGATGTCGACCGCAGCGGCCCCGGCCAGCCGGCCGGCCGCCGCGCGGGCGCCGTCCAGGTCACCGCGGCCGGCCAACCGCGCCGCCTCCCGGGCGGCGTCGATGCAGCGGATCTGCTGGGCGGCGCAGGCGATCCCGGCCAGGCATCCGGCCAGGACCAGCATCAACAGCGGCAGCACGATCGCCGTCTCGACCGTCACGGACCCGCGGTCCTGCGTGGGCCCGCCGCTGCGGCGTCGGCGACCGACCCGCCGGCTCACGACGGCGGGCACCTCAGAAGCCGGTGTTCAGTGCCGACTGCACGAGCGAGGTGAGCCCGGCGACGATGGAGTCGCCGGTGACGATCCGGTAGAGCACCGCGGCGAACGCGGCCGCGACGACGGTGCCGACCGCGTACTCCACGGTGCTCATCCCGGCGTCGGAGACGTCCTCCGTGACGGCCGGGTCGGTCGCATCGTGGGGCGGGGCGCCGTGGAGGGGTCCGGCAGCGGCGGTGTCGTGGACGGTGAGCGGGTGGGTCATGACAGTGGTCCTTCCGAAGGGTGGATGAGAGCGGCACCCGTGGTCGGGGCGCCCGGAGGCGGTGGTCACGGTCCGAGGTCGAGCGTTCCGACGAGCGCGACGACGACGGGCGCGAGACCCAGGCAGATGAAGGCGGGCAGGAAGCACAGCGTCAGCGGGGCGGTGATGAGGACGCCCGCACGGTGGGCGCGGTGCTCGTCACGGACGGCCGCCGCCCGCCGCGCCGCCACGGCCCGCTCCCGCACGGCGTCAGCCAGCTCGGCCCCGGCCCGGTGGGCGCGGCGTGCGGCCGCGGCGCTCGGC
>JBQGEH010000108.1:0-5379 GCA_052039515.1 Nakamurella sp.
GTCGTGGGTGACGAGCAGGGCCCCGCGGGCGGTGTCGCGCAGCACGGTGCGCAGCAGGTGCCGCAGGTCGGGCGCGGCGCTGACGTCCAGAGCGGCCATCGGCTCGTCGAGCAGCAGCAGGTGCGGGTGGGCGGCGAGTGCCCGGGCCACCGCGATCCGCTGGGCCTGACCGCCGGACAGCTGCTGCGGCCGCCGGTCGGCGAGGTCGGTGGCGTCCACCGCGGCGAGCCAGCGCCGGGCGGCGAACGCGGACCGCGGCCGGGCGAGCACGTCCCGGGTGGGGCCGTCCTCGACGATGCGGCCGTGCTCGACGACGACCGTCCGCGGCGCCAGCGCGAGCGCGTCGAGAATGTCGTGGGTGACGAGCAGGGCGCCGCGGGCGGTGTCGCGCAGCACGGTGCGCAGCAGGTGCCGCAGATCAGGCGCGGCGCTGACGTCCAGAGCGGCCATCGGCTCGTCGAGCAGCAGCAGGTGCGGGTCGGCGGCGAGCGCCCGGGCCACCGCGATCCGCTGGGCCTGCCCGCCCGACAACTGGTGGGGCCGCCGGTCGGCCAGGTCGGTGGCGTCGACCGCGGCGAGCCAGCGCCGGGCGGCGGCGTCGGCGTCCCGGCGGGACGTGCCGGTGCTGCGCGGCCCGAACGCGACGTTGGCCGCCGCCGTCAGGTGCGGGAACAGCAGCGCCTGCTGGGCGAGCAGCACGGTGCGCCGCCGGTGCGGCGGCAGGAACACCCCGGCCCCCGTGTCCACCAGCGTCGTCCCGTCCAGCGTCACGCTCCCCCGGTCCGGACGCACCAGGCCGGCCACGACCGACAGCAGCGTGGACTTACCGGCGCCGTTCGGTCCGAGGACGGCGACGACCTCGCCGGGTTCCGTGCGCAGCGCGAGGTCGACGTCCCGGTCGGCCACCGTGATCGACAGGTCGAGGGCGCCCCGGTCCGCCGGGGCGGTCACCACGCCCCGTCCGCCCGGCGGGGCCGGGTGACCACGACGATGAGCACCGCGACCGCGATCAGCACCAGGGACAGCGCCACCGCGGCGCCGGCGTCGTCCTCCCGCTGCAGGTAGATCTCCAGCGGCAGCGTGCGGGTCACGCCCTGCAGGCTGCCGGCGAAGGTGAGGGTGGCGCCGAACTCCCCGAGCGCCCGGGCGAAGGACAGCACCGCCCCGGACACCAGGGCGGGCAGCACCAGCGGCACCGTGACGCGGCGTAGCACGGTGGTGGGCCGCGCCCCCAGGGTGGCGGCGACGGCCTCGTAGCGCTGCCCGGCGGTGCGCAGCGCACCCTCCAGGCTGAGCACGAGAAACGGCATGGCGACGAAGGTCTGGGCCAGCACCACGGCGGTGGTGGAGAACGCTATGCGCACGCCGAGGACCTCGAACCACTGGCCCAGCAGGCCGCGGCGGCCGAAGGTGTAGAGCAGGGCGATACCGCCGACCACCGGTGGCAGCACCAGCGGCAGCAACACGGTGGAGCGCAGGGCCGCGAGCCCGCGGAACCGCCCGCGCGCGAGCACCAACGCGAGCGGTGTCCCGAACAGCACACACAGCACGGTGCTGGCCGCCGCCGTGCGCAGGCTCAGACCCAGTGCCGCCAGGGAGCTCTCGGAGGTGATGAGGGCGGGGAACCGGCTCCAGTCGACGCGCAGCGCGAGCGCGACCAGCGGCAGCACGACGAAGGCGGCGGCGATGCCGGCCGGCAGCAGGACCCACCGCGGCAGTCCGAGGGACGTCGTCTGCCGGTCCCGTCGGCCGCTCACCTGGCCGGCGCGAACCCGGCCGCGCGGAGCACCGCCTGGCCCTCCGCGCCGGTGACCAGGTCGACGAACGCCTGGGCGCGGGCCGTGTCGGTGAGGACGGTGATCGGGTACGTGTTGACCGCACCCGCGGACTCGGGGAACGGCACGGCAGCGACCTTGTCGCCGGCGTTGGTGGCGTCGGTGACGTAGACGAGACCGGCGTCGGCCTCCCCGGACTCGACCTTGGTGAGGACGTCGGTGACCGACTGTTCCTCACTGACCGGGCTCAGGGTGACGCCGGTGGCATCCTCGATCTTCTTCGTGGCCGCGCCGCAGGGCACCTGGGGGGCGCAGATCACCTCGCTCACACCGTCTTTCGCGAGGTCGGCGAAGCCGGTGATCCCGGCCGGGTTGTCGGGCGGGGTGACGATGGTGAGGGTGTTCGTCGCGAAGTCCACCGGGGTGGCGGTGACCAACCCGGCGTCGACGGCCTTGGTCATGGTGTTCGTGTCGGCGGTGGCCAGCACGTCGGCGGGCGCGCCCCCGGTCAGCTGCGTGACGAGATCGGAGGACCCGGCGAAGTTGAAGACGACGTCGGTGCCGGGGTTCTCGGCTTCGAAGGTGGCGCCCAGCGTGGTGAAGGTGGCCTTGAGCGAGGCGGCCGCGAACACCGTCACGGTGACCGGGGCCGCCGGCGCACCCGACGGGTTCGTGGCCGCCGCGTCGTATCCCGACTCGCAGCCGGCCAGCAGCCCGGCGCCCACCACGGCGGCGAGCAGGGCGGCGATCCGGCGGCGCGAGGTCACGACCGTCCGCCCGGGGTCTCGACGATGACGGTGGTCGCCTTGACGACGGCCACCGCGAGGCTGCCTGGTTCCAGGCCGAGCTCGCGGACGGCTTCGCTGCTCATCAGCGAGACCACGGTGTGCGGGCCGCACTGGATGTCGACCTGGGCCATCACCCCGTCGGCGACGACCCGGGTGACGAGACCGACGAAGCGGTTCCGCGCCGACCGCCCGATCCCGGACGGATCGGCGGCGGGGGTGGCCTGGGACCGGGCGAACGCCGCGAGCGCCGCCCCGTCGACGACCTTGCGGCCGGCGTCGTCGGTGACCGAGGGCAGTGCGCCGCCGTCGACCCACCGCCGCACGGTGTCGTCACTGACCCCGAGCAGGCCGGCGGCCTCCCGGATCCGATAGTGCGTCATGATCGACAGCGTAACGCCGCAGGTGCGGCCCAGCCGCGCCGGTGCAGCCGTCCTTGCGGATGAAGATCCCGTCAAGGGTTCGCGTGCATTCAGGACCGTATCCGTCCTGATGATCGGGCAACCTGATCTCACGGACGCGGACACACCGCGCCGGCGAGGAGGATTCCGTGAGCGTCACCAGCACCTTGCACCTCAACCTGCGCGGCCAGGCCCGCGAGGCACTCGAGTTCTACCGCTCGGTCTTCGGCGGTGACATGGTGGCCGTTCCCTACGGTGACACCCCGGCCGGCCAGGGCCCGGGCCAGGCGGACGAGATCGCCTGGGGCGAAGTCCGCTCGCCCCACGGCTTCCACGTGATGGCCTACGACGTGCAGGACGGACGGCCCTTCGACCGGGGCGTCAATCCGTACTACTTCGCCCTCCGCGGCACCGATCCGCAGGAGATCACCGATCTCTGGAACGGCCTGCGTCCGAGCGCGGTCGATGTCGAGGTGGAGCTGGCGCCGTCGTTCTTCTCGCCGCTGTACGGGAAGCTGACGGACCGGTTCGGCGTGGTCTGGATCATCGACGTCATCGCCCCGTGGGGCCCGGCCGACGGTGACGCCGGCTGAGCGACGGCCGATACTGGTCGCACCGGCGGGGCCCGCCGCCGGCGGAGGGAGTGCTGCGATGAAGAACCCGCTGGCGCGGTTGTTGAACACCCCCACCCTGGCGGAGCAGTTGCAGGCGGCCGGCGTGCGGGCGGACCTGGTGCTCGCGGTGTCGCAGACGGCGTTCGGGCGGCAGACCGACCGGGACCTGATGGTGCTGGCCGGACTGCTCGACGACGACGAGGCCGTCGTCCGGTTGCTCGAAGGCCGGTTGCACCGCTCGATCGGACTGCTCACGCTGACCAGCCGCCGGCTGGTCTTCCTGCCCCGCGGCGCGGGCACCCCCACCGAGTTCGCCCTGAGCGCGGTCCGGACGGTGTCGGCCAGCCAGCAACGGGGCATGGGCCGCCTCACCGTCGTCACCGACGACGGCGAGGTGGTCGTCGACCAGATCCTGGGCATCCAGGCGGGCTGGATGAGCGACGACATCGCGAGTGGGGGTCGCTCTCCCGGAGCGGGCGCACCGCCCGCCCGCGATCCCCTCGACGAGCTCGCCGAACTGCGCGCGTTGCACGCCAGTGGCGTCGTCGACGACCGCGAGTACGAGCAGAAGAAGCGCGAGCTCTTCGGCCGACTCTGAGTCACCGAGCGGCCGGGCCGGCCCAGGGGCGCTCGGGGGCGCTGCGGGCGATCCGCTCGGCGAGAACGGCGACGCCGGGACCGTCGAGTTCGGCGGTGGCACCACGACGGCCCGCCAGTGCCATCAACACCGCTTCGCCCGGTCCGCTGACCTCGGGCCCGCGGCCCGTGGACCAGCCGAGATCGGTGGCCGTCAGCCTCAGTCCGCGGATCCGGCGGCGCGCCCCGATCGTCGGGGCGATCCTGGCGAACTCCAGCACCGCACCGAGCCGTTCGGGCGGGATGGACCGCGGGCGGCCGAGCGGTCGTCGGATGTCCTGCTGGTGGATGGTGCCGTCGGTGAGTGCGATGCGCCCGCCGAAACCCGCGGTGAGTCCGCGTGGGCGCAGGTGTCGTCGCGCGAGATCGATCAGTTCGGCGGGGGTGCCGGCCACCGTTTCCTCCAGCGCGACGGCGTTGGTCCGGTCGACGCCGAACCGGCCGCGCACGAACCGCCCGGCGAGTTCACCGAGGGTCAACTCGTCGTAGCCGAAGACGTGGGCGACCACGTCCCGCACCCGCCAGCGTCCGCACAGGGACGGCGCGTCCCACTCGTCGTCGCCGAGATCGGTGAGGAGCTCGACGAACTCCGTCCGCTCGGCGACCGCCATCGTCAGGATCTCAGCGCGACCGGTCATCCGTCGATGGTGCCGCAGGATGACCGATCACACCAGGGCAGGCGCCGACTGAGCCTGATTCCGACATCTGAAATCGTTTACAAACGCTGAGACGCTGCTCATACCGCACGCCCTCACACCCGCGCTGAACTGCAGATATCGGGCTTCACAACGACCGGAGACCCGGCTCACACGTCACCGCGGGCATCTCCGGCGGGGAATGCGCGTCTGATGGACCGAGGAAGCACACACGGTGTTTCCAGCTGTGAAGAGGAGAGCACCACCATGAGTATCGCGGAACGCATCACCCAGGCCCGTCACGATCGTGACGCCCGCCGGGCGGCCCGCGCGGAGATGACCAAGCTGGCCACCGAGCTGGCCGCCTACACCAGCCCGGCCGACCGGATGGAGATCGAGCTGCTGGCCGCCCGCAGCGACGCCCCCGGCGCCGAGGTCGTCCGTGACCTGCTGGACCGCCTGCGCTCGGACGAGGCCGCGGCGGCGTCCTGGTCCCGCTGACCTGACGCACGGTCGCGACGGGTCGCGTCCGG
>JBQGEH010000109.1:0-19446 GCA_052039515.1 Nakamurella sp.
GTCGAGACCATGCGCCGGGAGAGCTTCGAGCTCACCGTGGGCAAGCCCCAGGTCGTCACCCGCGAGGTCGACGGCAAGCTGCAGGAGCCGTTCGAGCGGCTCACCATCGACGTCCCCGAGGAGTACCTCGGCGCGGTCACCCAGCTGCTGGCCGTCCGCAAGGGCCGCATGGAGCAGATGAGCAACCACGGCACCGGCTGGGTGCGGCTGGAGTTCCACGTCCCGTCGCGCGGGCTGATCGGCTTCCGCACCGACTTCCTCACCGACACCCGCGGCACCGGGATCGCCTCGGCCATCTTCGACGGCTACGGCCCGTGGGCCGGCCCGCTGCGGAGCCGCCCGACGGGTTCGCTGGTCGCCGACCGTCCGGGCAAGGCCACCGCGTTCGCGATGATGTCGCTGCAGGAGCGCGGGCAGCTGTTCGTGCCGCCGACCACCGAGGTGTACGAGGGCATGATCGTCGGCGAGAACGCCCGCGCCGACGACATGGACGTCAACATCACCAAGGAGAAGCAGCTCACCAACATGCGCAAGTCCTCCTCCGAGGAGCTCGTGCACCTGGTGCCGCCGAAGGCGCTGTCTCTGGAGCAGGCGCTGGAGTTCTGCGCCGACGACGAGTGCGTGGAGATCACCCCGACCGCCGCGCGCATCCGCAAGGTCGAGCTGTCGGCGAACATCCGCGCCCGCAGCCGGTCCCGCGCGAAGGCCGCCGCCAACGCCTGACGTCACGCCGGATCCACACCTGTGGAACCTAGGCTGAACCCGTGATCCGCCGTGATCGCGGTGGTCCTGCTGACCAGCGGGTGCACGGTCCCCAACCTGCCCGCGCCGCTGGCCCCGGAGACCACCGGCAGCGGCACCGCGCCCGCCCCGCCGTCCGACGACGGGGTGATCGGGATCGGCGTCGACGACGACCTGCGCGGATTCAACCCCTACGTCGCCTCCCAGTGGTCGCCGGCCGGGGCGGCGATCGCCGGGCTCGTCCTGCCGGGCGCCTTCCGGCCCGGGGCGACCGCCGCGATCGGGGTGCCCACCGCCCTCATCGAGCGCGTCGCGGTCACCTCCACCGACCCGTTCACCGTCACCTACCAGCTCAACCAGGGCGCGGCCTGGTCGGACGGCACCCCCATCGCCGCCGAGGACTTCACCTACCTGTGGCGGCAGATGACCACCAACACCGACGTGGTCAGCCCGGCCGGGTACCAGCTGATCTCGAGCATCCAGTCCGCCGACGCCGGCAAGACCGTCGTCGTGGTGTTCCGGACCCCCTACGCCGACTGGCGGACGCTGTTCTCCCCGCTGCTGCCGGCCCGGACGCTGAAGGACGAGCCGGGCGGTTTCGCCACCGCCCTGCAGACCGGCATCCCGGTGGCCGGGGGCCGCTACCGGATGGACGCCTACGACCCGGTCATCGGGCAGGTGACGCTGCTGCGCAACGACAAGTACTGGGCCACCGAGAGCACCACCACCTCCGTGGTGTTGCGCGCCGGCCCGGCCGCCGATCTCGTCGAGTCGTTGCGCCGCGGCGACCTGCAGGCGCTGTACCTGCGTCCGGGGGAGGCGACCGCGACCGCGTTGGACGCGCTCGGTGACGGGGTCCGCCGGGTCACCGTGCCGCTGCCCGCCACCGCGGACCTGGTCTTCAACCTGGGCACCGACCGGACGACCGCCGACCCGGCGGTGCGGGAGGCGGTGGCCGGGGCGGTCGACGCCGCCGCCGTGCGCACCGCCCGCGGCGACGGCGATCCGGACGGCGCGATCACCGTGACCACCCCGTTCGCGCTGCCCGCCGCGGACGGGACAGCCACGGCGGCCGCCACCCCACCCACCGGCGACGTCGACGCAACGGTCGCCGCACTGACCGGCGCCGGCTACCAGCGCACCGGGCTGTACTGGCGCGACGGTGACGGCCGGGTCCTCACCCTGACCCTGGGCTACGACGCCGCCGACGCCACCGCACAGGCCACCGCCCGGGTGCTGCAACGTCAGCTCGGATCGGCCGGCATCCAGCTCAACCTGGTCGCCCAGACCGCGGTCGACGTGGTCACCCCGCTGACCGCCGCGTCGGTGCCCGACGTCGTCCTCGCGGTGACCCCCCGCTCGGCGTCCGACCGCGGACGGGCCGCCACCGTGCTGTCCTGCGCCACCGGCTACCCGCAGCTCGGGGCGTCGACCGGGACGGCGACCGCCACCACGACCGCGAGTCCCGGCACCGCGGACCCGACCGACGGCATCGGCACCGACGGCTTCTGCGACGAGACCGTACGGCCCGCGATGACCGCCTACCTGGCCGGCGGCGACCCCGGCGAGCTGGTCGACCTGGCCTGGCAGCGACTCGCCGTGCTGCCGCTGGCCGAGCCGACCGCGGTGCTCGCGCTGGGGCCCACCCTGTCCGGGGTCGGCCTGCCGGACGACGCGGCGGCGCTGCTGTGGAGCGGGCCGCTGCGGGGCCTGCCCGACTGGCCGCTCCCGGCGTGACGGTACGTGGGGGTAACCCGCGGCGGTGGCGGCGGTCCGCGCCGATCGGGAGTCGGTACCACCCGTTGGGAATGTGCCGATCACGCCCGGTTGACCTGTTCGGGCGGTTCCCCAGAGTTTCCTTTCGGTAACAACAGCCACCCCGCTCTCGTCGCTTTCCCATCCGCCGCATACGTTTGCCTGCGTCGCACACGTTCAGCAGGGGATGTTTCGGACATCGGACGCGGGTACGCCGCATCCTGTCGTCCGCCCCAGAGGGAGACGCTCCATGAGAAGACGAGTTCTGGGCTACACCGCCGCGGGCATCGCCGCGGCGATGGTCCTCGGTGCGTGCAGTGGCTCGGTGGGTGGTGGTACCACCACGAGCAACACCGCCGCGCCGTCCGGATCCGCGACCAGCAGCGGCACGTCCGGCGGGTCGACGGAGTCCAGCGGGTCGTCCTCCGCCCCGTCCGGCCCGGTCGCCGACACCATCAACATCGGTCTCGAGCAGACCCCGGGCGGTTACAACTGCGGCAACGCCGCGTCCAACAGCGTCTACTGCGCCTACGTGGACAACGTCACGCAGAGCGCGCTGGTGATCGTCCAGCCCGACGGGTCGCTGAAGCCCAACGAGGAGTTCGGCACCTACGAGAAGGTCTCCGACGATCCGCTGACCATCGACATCACCATCGCTGACGACGCGGTCTGGTCCGACGGCGTGCCGATCGACTTCGACGACGTGATGCTGCAGTGGGCCGCCTACTCGGGCACCCACCCGGGCGGCAACGACGCCGACGGCAACCCCGTCGACCTGTTCACCGCGGCCAGCACCAACGGCTTCTCCGAGCTGAAGATGCCCGAGGGCAAGGCCGGCGACAAGAAGTTCACCTGGGTCTTCAACGAGCCCTACGCGGACTGGGAGGCGCTGGTCGGCACGACCTTCCTGCCCGCCCACATCGTCGCCGAGCAGGCCGGCCTGTCCAGCGCCGACAACGGCGCCGAGCTGGTCAAGGCCATCCAGGACAACGACACCGCGAAACTGACCAAGGTCGGCGAGTTCTGGAGCACCGGCTTCGACTACGAGGTCGACCTGCCCACGCTGCCCGACACCGCGCTCCTGCCGTCCTCCGGCCCGTACAAGGTCGAGAACGCCTCCGGCGGCAACCTCACCGTCGTGAAGAACGACGCCTACTGGGGCACCCCGGCGGTCACCCCGACCCTGGTGTTCAAGCTGGTCGACGACCAGGAGTGGGTCCAGGCCATGCAGAACGGTGAGATCGACGCCTTCGACCCGTCCAACCCCTCCGGTGACATCAAGGCCCAGCTCGACGCGGCCACCGACTCCATCACGTACGAAGCCGGCGAGAGCTACACCTTCAGCCACGTCGACTTCAACTCCGGCCCCGGCGGCGCGATGGAGAACATCGCCGTCCGGCAGGCGTTCGAGCTGTGCGTGCCCCGCGAGGAGCTCGTCGAGAAGTACGCCAAGCCGGTCTTCGAGGGCGCCCAGGTGCTGAACCTGCGCGAGTTCCTGCCCGCCCAGGGCAACTACGAGGAGATCCTCGCCCAGGTGCCCAGCGCCCAGCTCTACCAGAAGGTCGACATCGAGGCGGCCAAGGCCAAGCTCGCCGAGGCCGGTGTCGCCACCCCGTACGAGGTCCAGCTGACCTTCGCCGCCACCTCGACGCTGCGCGCCGATCAGGCCCAGGTCATCAAGGCGTCCTGCGACCAGGCCGGGTTCAACATCGTGGCCAAGCCCGACGAGGACGTGTTCACCACGATCGCCAAGAAGGACACCAGCTGGGGCCTGGCCCTGTTCGGTTGGTCCGGTTCGGGCCTCGTCGCCTCGGGCCAGTCCATCTACGTGACCGACGGTGCGCAGAACTACGGCCGCTACTCCAGCTCGATCGTCGACGAAGCCTGGGACAAGGTCATCCGCGACACCGACCGTGAGTCGGCCGAGCAGGCGAAGGTGCCGATGGAGGAGGAGCTGTGGGCCAACCCCTACAACGCCGTCCTCTACGCCAACCCCGGCATCGCCGCCTGGAACGCCAAGGTCACCGGGCCGGCCTTCAACCCGACCCAGTACGGCGTGACGTGGAACGCCGCCACCTGGAGCAAGTCCGAGTAATTCCGCAGTCCGGGCCCGGCGGGTGGAGCTCCGGCTCCGCCCGCCGGGCCGTACTGTGCCCGGGACGGCGGCGTCCCGCGCCGCGCGGGCACCGCCCGCCGGGACCGCCGCCACCCGCTGTTCCCTGACCCGCCCGAAACCCGAACGGGGGCTGTGTGCTCGTCTTCGTCGCCCGGCGGCTCGTGGTGTCGTTCTTCATCCTGCTGGCCTCCACCGCCCTGACCTACGTGCTCGTCGCGTTGTCGGGTAATCCACTGCAGGACCTGCTCGAGGACCGGGGCCCCACCCGGGAAGCCAAGATCAGTGCGCGCACCCAGGCGCTGAACCTCGACACCCCCGTCCCGCTGCGGTACTTCCTGTGGCTCGGCGACGTCGGTCGCTGCATCTGGCCGTGGGCCCGGGAGTGCACGCTCGGCCTCAACCGCGACGGCAAGCCGGTGCTCCCGCAGCTCGAGGCGGCCATCGGCTCGACGTTGCGGCTGGTCATCGCGGCCACCCTGCTGGCGCTCATCCTGGGCGTGGTCACCGGCATCGTCACCGCGCTGCGGCAGTACAGCGTCTTCGACTACGGCACCACGTTCGTGGCGTTCCTGTGCTTCTCGCTGCCGGTGTTCTTCGTGTCCACGCTGCTCAAGCAGTACCTGGCCATCGAGCTGAACACCTGGCTGGGCGATCCGACGCTCACCTACGCGGGCATCGCCATCGTCGCGGCGCTGTCCGGCCTGTTCTGGGCCCTGATCATCGGCGGCGGGCGACGGCGCGCCCCACTGGTCTTCGCGATCGCGTTCGTGGCGACGTTCGCGATGGTCTACCTGCTGCTGGCCACCGGCTTCTTCCGCACCCCGTACTTCGGGGTGATCGGCATCGTCGTCGTGGGTCTGGCCGCCGCGGTCGGCTGGACGGCCCTGTTCGCCGGACTGAGCGCGCGGACCCGGTCGGTGCTGATCTCGGCGGTGGCCACCGTGGTGCTGGGCACCATCGCCATCGTCGCGCTGGCCCAGCCGGTCATCGGCGGCGGTTACCTCGTCGTCCTCGCGGTGACCGTCGGGCTGATCGTCCTCGGCGTGGTCATCGGCAAGCTGGCCGGCGGCGAGCAGCGGCTGCTGGCTGGCCGCGTCGGCGGGCTGGTCGGCCTGACCATGGCGCTGCTGATGATCTACGACCGGCTCCTGGCCGCCTACCCGACGCTGTTCGCGCGGACCGGTGGCCGCCCGATCAAGACCACCGGCAGCGAATCGGCCAACCTCAACGCCGATTTCTGGACGACCAACCTCGACTACCTGATGTACCTGATCCTGCCGACGCTGGCGATCATGCTCATCTCGTTCGCGAGCTACACCCGCTACACCCGCGCCAGCATGCTGGACGTGATGAGCCAGGACTACGTGCGCACGGCCAAGGCCAAGGGCCTCAACCACCGCACGGTGATCGTCCGGCACGCCTTCCGCAACGCGCTGATCCCGCTGACCACGCTGGTCGCCTTCGACTTCGCGGGCATCCTGGGCGGCGCGATCATCACCGAGACGGTCTTCGGGTGGAGCGGGATGGGCAAGCTCTTCTCCACCGGTATCACCAACGTCGACCCGAACCCGGTGATGGCGTTCTTCCTGGTCACGGCGACGGCCACGGTGCTGTTCAACATGCTGGCCGACATCGCCTACGCCTATCTCGATCCACGAATCCGGTTGGGGTGATGTACCCGTGAGCAGCCCGCACGACCCGGACAAGGCCCCGGTCGACCCGTTGGAGCCCGACGCCGTCCCGCTGGGGACCCCGGAGGGCGGCGCCGAGACGCACGCCCCCGAGACCGAACGCCAGATGACCTCGCTGGTCACCCTGGACACCGAGATCGCGAAGCCCGCGGTCGCCACCGGCGCGGTCACGGTGGCCCAGTCCGAACTGCGGCTGGTGATCCGCCGCTTCGTACGCCACCGCGCGGCCATGGTCGGTCTCGTGGTGGTGGTGCTGACCGTGCTGCTGGCGTTCACCTCGATCGGCTGGGGACCGATCCCCGGCTGGTGGAAGCAGAGCTACCTGACCTTCGAGCCGCGCCTCACCAACGAGGGCCGCCCGACCCTGCAGCTGTGGCCGTTCTCCCTCGGCGACCACCCGTTCGGCCAGGACACCTCCGGCCGCGACTACTTCGCGCTGGTCATGCGGGGGATGCAGCAGTCGATCATCATCGCGCTGCTCGTCGGCGTCGTGTCCACCGTCATCGGCACCGTCGTCGGCGCGCTCGCCGGTTTCTACCGCGGCTGGGTCGAGGGCGTGCTGATGCGCATCACCGATGTGCTCATCACCATCCCGCTGATCGCGGTGGCCGCGGTGGTGGTCAACAAGATCGGCGGCGGCGGTGTGCTGCTGCTGGGCGTCTTCCTCGGCATCCTCACCTGGACCGGCCTGGCCCGCATCGTCCGCGGTGAGTTCCTCTCGCTGCGCGAACGCGAGTTCGTCGACGCGGCCCGCTCGGTCGGCGCGTCCAGCCCGCGGATCATCTTCCGGCACATCCTCCCCAACACCATCGGCGTCATCACGGTGTCGGCGACGCTGGCCATCTCCGGCGCCATCCTGCTGGAGACCGCGCTGAGCTTCCTCAACTTCGGTGTGAAGCCGCCGGACACCTCGCTCGGCCTGCTCGTGCAGATCAACCGGCAGGCGATCGACGCCCGGCCGTACCTGTTCTGGTGGCCGGCGGTGTTCATCGTGGTCATCTCGCTGGCCATCAACTTCATCGGCGACGGCCTGCGGGACGCGTTCGACCCGAAGCAGACGAGGTCCCAGGCATGACCCGGCCGTCCTTCTTCCGCAAGCACACCCCCGAGCAGTCCGGCGGCCCGACCGGCGGGCCGGTCCTCGAGGTTCGCGACCTCGGCGTCGACTTCCGGGTCAACGGCGAGTGGGTGATGGCGTCCCAGCACGTCAGCTTCGACATCGCCCCCGGCAAGGTGCTGGCCGTGGTGGGGGAGTCCGGCTCCGGCAAGTCGGTCAGCTCGATGGGCATGCTCGGGCTGCTGCCTGGCAACGCCCGGCTGTCCGGCAGCGCCAAGATCCGCGGCACTGAACTCATCGGCGCCCCCGAGGCGGCCCTGCGCCGGATCCGGGGCAGCGAGATCGGGCTGATCTTCCAGGAGCCGATGACGGCGCTCAACCCGGTGCTGACGGTCGGCTACCAGGTCGCCGAGGTGCTGCTGTCGCACCAGGACATCAGCCCGTCCAAGGCACGCGACCGCGTCGTGGAGCTCTTCACCCTGGTCGACCTGCCCGACCCGGTCGGGCGCTACGACCTCTACCCGCACCAGCTGTCCGGCGGGCAGCGGCAGCGGGTGATGATCGCGATGGCCATCGCCTGCGACCCGGTGCTGCTCATCGCCGACGAGCCGACGACCGCGCTGGACGTCACCGTGCAGGCCGAGATCCTCGACCTGCTGCGCGACCTGCACCGCCGGCTGGACTCGGCGATCCTGCTCATCACCCACGACATGGGCGTGGTCGCCGACCTCGCCGACGACGTCGTCGTGATGCGCCACGGCGACATCGTCGAGTCCGGCCCGGTCCGCCGGATCTTCGCGCACCCGGAGGTCGACTACACCCGCGACCTGCTCGCCTCGGTGCCCCACCTGGGCGCCGACATCGCGTCGACGACGGTGACCGAGCCGGCGCCGGCGACCGTACCGGCGGCTACTGAGCCCGGCCCGGTACCGGCGCTCGAGGTGCGCAACCTGGTCATCGAGTACTCCGGGCGCGGCCGGGTGCCGGCGTTCCGGGCGGTGGACGACGTGTCGTTCTCCGTCGCGCCCGGTGAGGTGCTCGGTCTGGTCGGGGAGTCCGGATCGGGCAAGACGACCATCGGCCGGGCCGTCGCCGGTCTGCTGCCGATCGCCGGCGGCAGCGTCACGGTCACCGGCACCGAACTGGTCGGACTGAGCCAGAAACAGTTGCGCCCGCTGCGCCGCAAGGTGGCCATCGTCTTCCAGGACCCGGCCGCCTCGCTCAACCCCCGGATGAGCATCGGCGAATCCATCGGCGAGCCGCTCTACCTGCACGAGAAGCTCCGGCGGGGTGACCTCGACCGGCGGGTGGAGGCGCTGCTCGAGTCGGTGCGGCTGCCGCACCAGTACCGCAACCGCTACCCGCACGAGCTGTCCGGCGGCCAGCGGCAGCGGGTCTCGATCGCCCGCGCGCTGTCGCTGGGACCGGAGCTGCTGGTCGCCGACGAGCCGACCAGCGCGCTGGACGTCTCGGTGCAGGCGCACGTGCTGGAGCTGTTCAAGGACCTGCAGCAGCAGTACGGCTTCGCCTGCCTGTTCGTCAGCCACGACCTCGCCGTCATCGAGATCGTCGCCCGGTCGGTCGCCGTGCTGCACCGCGGCAAGGTGGCCGAGTACGGCAGCCGCGAGGAGATCCTGCTGCACCCGACCGACGACTACACGCGGCGACTCATCGCCGCGGCGCCGGTCCCGGACCCGGACGAGCAGCAGGCGCGGCGGGCCGAGCGGGCGCGGCTGCTCGCGGCGGGGGCCGACGAGGCGCCGGACGCGGCGAGCATGGCCCGCGGGTCGCTCTTCTCCTGATGTGAGCGGGCGCGCTCACAGCGTCAGGACGAGCACGGTGAGCGCCGCGGCGACGACCAGCACGGCGACCAGTCGGCCGTCCCAGCGGACGTCGACCGCCGCCCCGACCGACGGGGTGCCCGGGACCGGCGGGGTCCAGAACCGTCGGATCAGGGCGGCGGCCGCGCCGGCGTCACTGCGCAGGGTCGCGCTGGCCGGGATCGGCCCGTCGTCCGGGTCCCACGCCAACGACCGCAGGTCCGACGGGGTGGCCCGGGTGGTGGTGAAGCGGGACGGCGCCGGCGCCGCCCACGCCGCGAAGCGCCGGCCGCCCGCGGTCAGCGTCAGCGCGTACTTCGTCTCCACCGCCTCCAGGGCCGGCCACGGCACCCGGACGTCGCGCAGGACGTTGCGCAGCAGCACGCCGTCCGGCCCGACGGCCACCAGCGGACGGGTGCAGGTCGCGTAGACCAGCCCGGCGACCAGCAGTGCCACCGGCAGCTGCACCAGCAGCGACCGCCAGCCGGCCAGCGCGGCGGCACCCAGCCAGACGACGGTGACCACCGCCCAGAGCACGGTGACGAGCACCCCCACCGGGGGACGGAACACCTGTGCCGCGCCCAGCCGCACGGCGGAGCGTTCGGCCCACTGGTCCAGGATGCGCACCGGTCCATGGTGGCATCACCCGGTCGCCGCGCGTCCGCGGCGACGGCCACCCCGCGACGTCAGGCATGGTGGAGGGGTACCGGCGAACCCGACCGGGCCACCGGTCCCGGTCCGGGACCGCGGTGGCGGCCGACCGGACGGCTGTGAGCAGCGGCGATGACCGGTTGTGCACGATTTCCGTGTCCGTCTGCGTCCGAACGGGAACACCTGCGGCCGATGATGCTCCATTCGGCACGTCTTCGCCGCCGAATTGTTACCGCGCAGTAGGTTGGTCGGCCGTCGAAGGTACATAGTGGGCAAGGCGCAAACCCGCGCCGTGCAGACATACACCGAAGAGGAGGGTCCGTGGGACACACCCCGAGATCTGTCTTGCTCAGGACCATCGCCGTCGTCGCCGGTGCCAGCCTCGTGCTCACCGCGTGTGGCGGGGGCAGCGAGAGCGGCACCACCAGCACGTCCACCAGCAGCCAGGCCACGTCCGGCGGCTCGGGTGGCGAGACCACCGGCGGTGGCGGCGGCGCCGCGACGACCGGCATCGTCAGCGCGCTGAGCAACGAGCCGCAGAACCCGCTGGTACCGACCAACACCAACGAGGTCGGCGGCGGCAAGGTCCTCACCGAGATCTTCTCCGGCCTCGTGTACTACGACGCCAAGGGCGAGCCCCAGAACGAGGTCGCGGAGTCCATCACCACCGAGGACGCGCAGACCTACGACATCAAGCTCAAGTCCGGGTGGACCTTCACCAACGGCGAGCCGGTCACCGCGAGCTCGTTCGTGGACGCCTGGAACTACGGCGCGCTGGGCACCAACGCCCAGCTGTCCTCGTACTTCTTCGACCCCATCGAGGGCTTCGCCGAGGTCAACGCCGAGACCCCGACCGCGCAGACGATGTCCGGCCTGACCGTGGTCAGCGACACCGAATTCACCGTCAAGCTCGTCTCCAAGCAGTCCGACTTCCCGCTGCGCCTCGGCTACACGGCGTACATGCCGCTGCCCAAGGCCGCCTTCGAAGACATGGCCGCGTTCGGTGAGAAGCCGATCGGCAACGGCCCGTACCAGCTGGAGAGCTGGGACCACGGCAACTCCATCAGCCTGAAGCCGAACCCGACCTACACCGGTGGCCGGACGCCGCAGAACGGTGGCATCGACTTCAAGTTCTACGCCACCAACGACGCCGCCTACGCCGACCTGCTGTCGGGCAACATCGACGTCATCGACCAGATCCCGACCAGCAACTACACGACGTTCGAGTCCGATCTGGGCGACCGCGCGGTGAACCAGCCGTCGGCGGTGTTCCAGTCGTTCACCATCCCGCAGAACCTCCCGCACTTCAGCGGCGAGGAGGGCAAGCTGCGTCGTGAGGCCATCTCGATGGCGATCAACCGCGACGAGATCACCTCGGTCATCTTCAACAACACCCGCACCCCGGCCAAGGACTTCACCTCCCCGGTCATCGCCGGCTACTCGGACTCGGTGCCCGGCAACGAGGTGCTGACCTACAACGCCGACGAGGCCAAGGCCAAGTGGGCCCAGGCCGACGCCATCTCGCCGTGGAGCGGCTCCTTCACCATCGGCTACAACACCGACGGTGGCCACAAGGACTGGGTCGACGCGGTGACCAACAGCATCAAGAACACCCTGGGCATCGACGCGTCGGGCCAGCCGTTCGCCGTCTTCGCCGACCTGCGCACCCAGGTCACCAACCGCACCATCACCGGCGCGTTCCGCACCGGCTGGCAGGCCGACTACCCGTCGCTGTTCAACTTCCTCGGCCCGATCTACTACACCGGGGCCGGCTCCAACGACGGCGACTACTCCAACCCGGAGTTCGACAAGCTGCTCGACGAGGGTGCCGCGGCGACCGACGTCGAGGCCGGCAACGCCCTGTTCCAGCAGGCCCAGTCGGTCCTGTTCGCTGACCTGCCCGCGATCCCGCTGTGGTACGCCAACGTCACCGGCGGCTACTCGGAGAACGTGCAGAACGTGACCTTCGGCTGGGACAGCGTGCCGCTGTACTACGCCATCACCAAGGAGTAACGGCGTCGGTCGGCCGGGCCGGACACACGTCCGGTCCGGCCACCGGCCCAGCAGCGTCCGCCCCTCGGTGGGCGTGCCCGCGGGGTGGCCCGTCATCGATGTCGGTGGCGGGTGCCCCGCGGTTTGCGGTTGTGGAGTGATCAGGCGTAGCGGGAGAGCCCGGCGATGGCCCGGCCCCCGCCGGAGGTGATGGAAGCTATGTGGTGGTACATCGGGCGGCGGTTGCTCGCCTCGATCCCCGTGTTCATCGGGGCCACGTTGTTGATCTACGCGATGGTGTTCCTGCTGCCCGGTGATCCCGTGGCGGCCCTGTTCGGCGACCGGCCGGCGAATCCGACGACAGTGGCGGCGATCACCGCCCAGTACCACCTGGACAAGCCGTTCATCGTGCAGGACCTGCTCTACCTCAAGGGCGTGCTGACCCTGGACTTCGGCACCAACTTCGCCCAGCGCCCGGTCATCGACCTGATGGCGCAGGCCTTCCCGACCACGGTCAAGCTCGCGATCATGGCGCTGGCCTTCGAGGCCATCCTCGGCCTCCTCATCGGCGTCGTCGCCGGCCTGCGCCGCGGCGGGATCTTCGACTCGACGGTGCTCATCCTGAGCCTGGTCGTCATCGCGATCCCGGTCTTCGTGCTCGGGTTCGTGCTGCAGTTCTTCTTCGCGATCAAGCTCGACTGGGTGTCGCCGACCGTCGGTGCCGACGCCTCGTTCGGGAAGCTCATCCTGCCAGCGATCGTGCTCGGGTCACTGTCGCTGGCCTACGTCATCCGGCTCACCCGGCAGTCGGTCTCGGACAACCTCAACGCCGATTTCGTCCGGACCGCCCGGGCCAAGGGCATCTCCAACCGCCGGGTCATCTCCACCCACGTGCTGCGGAACTCGATGATCCCGGTGGTCACGTTCCTCGGGGCCGACCTCGGCGCGCTGATGGCGGGCGCCGTCGTCACCGAGGGCATCTTCAACATCCAGGGCATCGGCCGGCTGCTCTACGACTCGATCCGCAAGGGCGAGTCCACCGTGGTGGTGTCCGTGGTCACCGCCCTGGTGCTGGTCTACGTGATCAGCAACCTCATCGTCGACCTGCTGTACGCAGCCCTGGACCCGAGGATCCGCTATGCCTGAGCCCCTCTTCGAATCGACCCCCCAGGCGCCGCTGATGAGCACCGGCACCGCCGGGCCCCGGGCGGGTCAGACGCACTACCTGGCGGACCTGGAGGAGACGCCGCTGCAGGCCACCGACACGCTGACCACCCGGTCGGCGCCGAGCAGCCTCTACCGGGACGCCTGGAAGTCGCTGCGGAAGAACCCGATCTTCGTCATCTCCGCGCTGCTCATCCTGTTCATCCTGTTCGTGGTGTTCTTCCCGGGCGTGCTGACGAAGAACGACCCGACTTTCTGCGAGCTGGGGAACAGCCTCGACCAGAGCCGCAGCGGACACATCTTCGGCTTCGACCGGCAGGGCTGCGACATCTTCGCCCGTGTCGTCTACGGTGCCCGGGCGTCAGTGACCGTGGGTGTGGCCACCACGGTCGCGGTGGTGATCATCGGCGGCACGTTCGGTGCCCTGGCCGGCTTCTACGGCGGCTGGTTCGATGCGGTGCTGTCCCGGGTCACCGACATCTTCTTCGCCGTGCCGCTGATTCTCGCCGCGATCATCTTCATGCAGATGTTCAAGGGCTCGAACTCGGTGTGGCAGGTCGTCACCGTGCTGGCCGCCTTCGGCTGGCCACAGATGGCCCGTATCACCCGCGGTGCGGTGATCTCGGTGAAGAACGGGGAGTTCGTCACCGCGGCGACCGCGCTGGGGGTGAGCCGCTTCCGCAACCTGCTGCGGCACGTGCTGCCCAACGCGCTGCCGCCGATGATCGTCACCGCCACGGTGTCCCTCGGTACCTACATCGTCGCCGAGGCGACGCTGTCGTTCCTCGGCCTCGGCCTCCCCGGCACGGTGATGAGCTGGGGCAACGACATCTCCTCCGCGCAGACGTCGCTGCGCCAGGCCCCCGCTGTGCTGCTGTACCCGTCGGTGGCGCTGGCCCTGACGGTGCTCAGCTTCATCCTGCTCGGCGACGCCGTCCGTGAAGCCCTCGACCCCACCCAGAGGAAGCGATGACCACCGCACTGACCAAGGGCGCCGGCCACAGCGGGCGCGGCTCCGTCGACCGCACCGCGCCGCTGCTCGAGATCATCGACCTCGACGTCTCCTTCACCGCCTCGGAGGGCCCGGTGCACGCCGTGCGCAAGGCCAACCTGACCGTCTACCCGGGGCAGACCGTGGCCATCGTGGGGGAGTCCGGCTCCGGGAAGTCCACCACCGCGCTGTCGGTGATCGGCCTGCTCCCCGGCAACGGGAAGGTCACCGGCGGGCAGATCCTGTTCGAGGGCCGCGACATCGCGCACGCCTCGTCCAAGGACATCGTCGCGCTGCGCGGCGACTCCATCGGCCTGGTCCCGCAGGACCCGATGACCAACCTCAACCCGGTCTGGCGCATCGACTTCCAGATCGCCGAGGCCCTCACCGCGAACGGACTCGGCCGCGGCAAGGCGGCCAAGGCGCGGGCCGCCGAGCTGCTGGAGGAAGCCGGTCTCCCGGACGCCCAGCGGCGCGCCCGTCAGTACCCGCACGAGTTCTCCGGCGGCATGCGGCAGCGGGCGCTGATCGCGATCGGGCTGGCCGCCCGACCGAAGCTGCTGATCGCCGACGAGCCCACCTCAGCGCTGGACGTCACCGTGCAGCAGCAGATCCTCACCCACCTCGACGAGCTCACCTCCGAACTCGGCGTGGCCGTGCTGCTCATCACCCACGACCTCGGGCTCGCCGCGGAGCGGGCCGAGCACCTGGTCGTGATGTACAAGGGGCAGGTCGTGGAGAGCGGTCCGGCCCGGGACATCCTCGCCGCACCGCGGCACCCGTACACCAAGCGGCTGGTCGCCTCGGCGCCGTCGTTGTCGTCGCGCCGCCTGCAGTCCGCGCACGCGGTCGCGGCCGAGGTCGCGGAGGAGAAACTCGACGTGGCCGAGGTCCGGGCCGAGGCCGACGCCGTTCCGGTCGCGGCCGCCGTCGACAACGTCATCGTGGTGGAGAACCTGACCAAGGAGTTCACCATCCGCGGCGGCCGGCCCGGCGCGGCGTCGAAGTTCCTCGCCGTGGACGACGTGTCGTTCGCCGTCCCGCGCGGCACCACCACCGCGATCGTGGGGGAATCCGGCTCGGGCAAGTCGACGATCGCGCAGATGGTGCTGCGGCTGCTCGAACCGACCAGCGGCAAGGTCGTCATCAACGGCCGCGACATCACCGGGCTGTCCCGGAAGGAGATGTTCGCGCTGCGCCGCAAGATGCAGCCGATCTTCCAGAACCCGTACGGCTCGCTCGACCCGCAGTACTCGATCTACCGCATCATCGAGGAGCCGATGCGGACCCACAAGATCGGGGACCGGAAGAGCCGCGAGGCCAAGGTGCGCGACCTGCTGGACAAGGTGTCGCTGCCGTCGACGGCGATGCGCCGCTTCCCCACCGAGCTGTCCGGCGGCCAGCGGCAGCGGGTCGCCATCGCGCGGGCGCTCGCGCTGGACCCGGAGGTGGTGGTCTGCGACGAGGCCGTCTCCGCGCTCGACGTGCTGGTGCAGGCGCAGGTGCTGGAGCTGCTCAACGACCTGCAGGCCGAGTTCGGGTTGAGCTACCTGTTCATCACCCACGACCTCGCGGTGGTGCGGCAGATCGCCGACGACGTGCTCGTCATGCAGAAGGGCAAGCTGGTCGAACGGGCCACCACGGACGACATCTTCGACCGTCCGCAGCAGGAGTACACCCGGGCGCTGCTGGACGCGATCCCGGGGGCGTCGTTCGAGATGGGGCGCTGAACCCCGGGTCGTCCGACGGCTTCCTCGACCCCGGTCCGCCGTGTGCGGGCCGGGGTCGAGCGGCGTCCGGGGCCGATCGGGCGACCTAGGGTGGAGTGATGACGTCCGGCCTCCTCGCGGTGCACGCCCACCCCGACGACGAGTCGATCACCATGGGCGGGACTCTCGCCCGCTACGCCGCCGCCGGCACGCCGGTCACGCTGGTCACCTGCACGCTGGGCGAGGAGGGCGAGATCATCCCGCCCGCGCTGGCCCGGTTGGCCGCCGACCAGGCCGACCAGCTGGGCGGCTACCGGCACGGCGAGCTCGCCGCGGCGTGTGCGGCGTTGGGCGTCACCGACCACCGCTACCTCGGCGGCATCGGGGCGCACCGCGACTCCGGGATGGCCGGCTCGCCCGCGTCGGAGCACCCCCGCGCGCTGGTGCGGGCCGCGTCCGGAGCAGCCGGCTTCGAGGCCGCCGTCGCCGAACTGCTCGCGGTGCTGGACGAGGTCGCCCCCGCCGTGGTCGTGAGCTACGACGCCGACGGCGGCTACGGCCACCCCGACCACGTGACCGCGCACCAGATCGCCCGCGAGGCGGCCCGCCGGGCGCGGTCGGTGCGCCGCTTCCTCGCCGTCGTCCGGCCGGAGCGGGCCGTCGCGGCCGCGCTGGCCGCGTTCACGGCCGCCCCCGGCTACACCGCGCCGACCCCCGCCGACCTCGGGTTCGCCGTGGGCGACGACCGCATCGCGGTGGCCGTCCCGGTCCGCGACCAGCGCGACCGGCAGCGGGCCGCGCTCGCCGCCCACGCCACCCAGATCGACCTGCTGCCGGACGGTTTCGCGCTGTCCAACCGCATCGCCCAGCCGGTGCTGGACATCGAGTACTACGCGCTGCTCGACGGGGAGCCGGTGCCCGCCGGAGCCGACGATCTGTTCGCGGGGCTGCGGTGAGCACCACACCGGTCGCCGGGGCCCCCCGGGACCGGCTGGATCTCGTCGTCGTGTGCTGGCTGACCCTGCTGGTGATGATCAGCACCGTCGTCGCGGTGTTCTTCCTGCCGCTGTACGTCGGGACCGTGCCGCTGCCGGTCAGCGCCCTGCTGGGGGCGGCGGTCGTGTTCGTCGCCATCCGGCTGAGCTACCGGCTCACCACGTCGATGCCCGCCGCCCTCGCACCGGCCGTCGGGTGGCTGGTGACCGCGGTGTACCTGAGCTTCTCCAAGACCCTCGGCTACCCGCTGGTCATCGGGGACTGGCGGGCGACGATGCTGCTGGGCGTCGGGGCGCTGGCCGCGGCGATGGGCGTGGGCCTGTCCTGGGGGACGCACCAGCTGGCGCTGGTGGACCGGTCGGGGGCAGCCGGGGCCGGTCTGGATCCCGTCGACCCCGCCGCCGGGTCGGCCGATGTGCCCGCCGTCACGGCCGACCGGAGCCCGAACGGGTCCTGACCTGCCCCCGGTCGGTCCGTGCCGCCGCCGGCGGCGCGTCATACTGGAACTTCCGTGCCGCTTTCCGGTGAACGCCGGACGGTGCGGGACGCCAGACAGTAGAACCCCGAGCGTGCGTGGAGACCCCTGCCGTGACCTATGTGATCGCCGAACCGTGCGTCGACGTCCTCGACCGTGCGTGCGTCGAGGAGTGCCCCGTGGACTGCATCTACGAGGGCGACCGGATGCTCTACATCCACCCCGACGAGTGCGTCGACTGCGGCGCCTGTGAGCCGGTCTGCCCCGTCGAGGCCATCTTCTACGAGGACGACGTGCCCGAGCAGTGGAAGGACTACTACCGGGCCAACGTGGACTTCTTCGACGACCTGGGGTCCCCGGGCGGTGCCTCGCGGACCGGGAAGATCAACAAGGACGACCCGATGATCGCGGCGCTGCCGCCGATGGGCGAGGGGCACTGACGGTGCCCGGGTGGGAGGCGCGGCTGCCGTCGTTCCCGTGGGACAGCCTGCTGGAGGCCAAGCAGCGCGCCGGTGAGCACCCGGGTGGTCTCGTCGACCTGTCCATCGGGACGCCGGTCGACCGGGTGCCGCACGCGGTGCGGGCGGCGCTCGCGTCGGCCGCGGACTTCCCCGGGTACCCGACGACCCAGGGCACCGCGGCGCTGCGCGAGGCCTACTCCCGCTGGCTCGCGCGCACCCATGAGGTGCCCGACCTGGACCCGGCCGCGGTGCTGCCGACCATCGGCAGCAAGGAGATGGTGTCCGGGCTGCCGTTCCAGCTCGGCCTGGGCGCCACCGACACCGTCGCCATCCCCGAGCTCGCCTACCCGACCTACGAGGTGGGCGCGCGGTTGGCCGGCTGCCAGCTGGTCCGGGCCGACCATCCCGCCCAGGCCGGGGCCGCCCACGTGTCGCTGCTGTGGCTGAACTCGCCGTCCAACCCGACCGGGGCGGTGCTCGCCCCGGAGCAGCTGCGCAAGCTCGTCGACTGGGCGCGGGCCAACAACACCGTGGTGGCCAGCGACGAGTGCTACATCGACCTCGGTTGGGACGCGAACCCGGTGTCGATCCTGTCGCCGGAGATCAGCGGCGGTGACCACACCGGGCTGCTCGCGCTGCACTCGCTGTCCAAGCGCAGCAACATGGCCGGCTACCGGATCGGTTTCGTCAGCGGTGACCGGGCGCTGATCGACCGGCTGCTGCAGGTGCGCAAGCACATGGGGCTGATCACCCCGGGGCCCGTCCAGGGGGCCGCGGTCGCGGCACTGGACGACGACGGGCACGTGATGGCCGAACGGTCCCGCTACGGGCAGCGGCGCGCGGTGCTGATGGAGGCGCTGGGCGACGCCGGGTTCCGCATCGACCGCTCCGAGGCCGGGCTCTACCTGTGGTGCACCCGCGGGATGACCGCCGACGCCACCGTCGCCTGGTTCGCCGACCGGGGCATCCTGGTCGCGTCCGGGGCGTTCTACGGCCCCGCCGGTGCGTCGCACGTCCGGGTGTCGCTCACCGCCCCCGACGACCGGGTCGCCGCCGCCGCGGAGCGGCTGGCCGGCTGACGCCGGGCGCCCGGCGCCCGCGCCTGGCTGGCTGACGTGAGGGCCGCCCCGCGCCGGGCCGGCTGACGCCGGGCGCCCGGCGCCTGGTGGGCTGACCCCGGGGCGCCTCGTGCCTGGTGGGCTGCTGCGCCGTGCGGGGCGCCGCTGGTCCGTTCGCGCTGGCCTTTTCCGTCAACGCGGGCGAAATGTCGGAAGCGTTGACGGAATTCGCCCGCGTGCGGGGCCGGAAGCGCAACGCTCCCCGGCGACCCGCCCGGCGCCTACTGCCCGGCCCCTACTGCCCGGCGTGCAGGACGGCGTTCAGCCCACCCCAGGAGCCGGACCGCGGCACCGCCTCGACGGCACCCGACAGCGAGTTCCGCCGGAACAGTAGTCCGGCCACCCCGGACAGCTCGCCGGCCTTGACCACCCGCTCGCCGTCCGGGTCGCGCAGGCTCACCTTGGTGCCGGCGGTGACGTAGAGCCCGGCCTCAACGACGGAGTCGTCGCCGAGGGAGATCCCGATGCCGGCGTTGGCGCCGAGCAGACAACGCTCGCCGATGCTGACGACCTCCTTGCCGCCACCGGACAGTGTCCCCATGATCGACGCGCCGCCGCCGATGTCGCTGCCGTCGCCGACCACCACACCCTGCGAGATGCGGCCCTCGACCATCGACGTGCCGAGGGTGCCGGCGTTGAAGTTGACGAAGCCCTCGTGCATGACGGTCGTCCCGGCGGCCAGGTGCGCGCCCAACCGGACCCGGTCGGC
>JBQGEH010000110.1:0-1711 GCA_052039515.1 Nakamurella sp.
AGCGTGGGCATGACCGCGGCGGCATTGATCGGCTTCTCGTTCTCCGGATCGTTCTGGATGCTCTGTCTGTGGGCGATCCCGTACGGTCTCGGCGCCGGGGCGGTCGACGCGGCGCTCAACAACTACGTGGCCCTGCACTACGCGGCCCGGCACATGAACTGGCTGCACAGCTTCTGGGGGCTGGGTGCGTCGATCAGCCCGTTCATCATGAGCCACGTGCTGTCCGCCGGTCAGTCGTGGTCGGACGCGTACCGCATCGTCGGCCTCGTCCAGGCGGTGCTGGTCTTCGTGCTGCTGGCCAGCCTGCCGCTGTGGTCCAGGGTCAACAGGGCCCGCCCGCTCCCGGCCGACCCGAGCGCCGACCCGACCGCCGACCCGACCGCCGACCCGAGCGCCGACCTGACCGCTCAGCCTCCGTCGGCGGAGGCCGGGAAGGGTTCGCACGTCCCCTTGACCACCGCGCTCCGCATCCCGGGGGTGGTCCTGATCCTGGCGTCGTTCCTGGCCTACTGTGCGGTCGAGAGCACCACCATCCTGTGGGCCTCCACCTATCTGGTGTCGGCCCGGGCGGTCGATCCGGCCACGGCGGCCGCCTTCGCCTCGCTGTTCCTCCTGGGCATCACCGCCGGCCGGTTCCTCGCCGGCTTCGTCGCCGACCGGATCGGCGACCGGCGGCTGATCCGCGGCGGATTCGTCTGTTTCGGGATCGGGGTGATCATGATCGGGCTCCCGCTGGAGACCACGGTGATCGCGCTGGCCGGTCTGGTGGTGGCCGGCGTCGGATCAGCGCCCATCTACCCGGCGATCGTCCACTCCACCCCGGTCAACTTCGGTCGGCAGAACTCCCAAGCCATCATCGGGATCCAGATGGCCGCGGCCTACACCGGCTCCACCCTCGCGCCACCCCTGTTCGGGCTCATCTCCACCGCGACCGGGCTGTGGGTTCTGCCCCTGTTCCTGGCCGTGCTGGTCGCGCTCGGCCTGATCATGTCGGAGCGGCTGAACCGGCTGGTCGCACCCCGGTGACGACGTCGTTCAACCGCAGGAGACCCGGCTCGCCCCGACAGGCGCCATAGCCCCGCCGCCGGACGATCAGGCTGACGTATTGACGTCTGTCGATGGGTTAGGCCTACACTCGTCGCGTCGGCAGCCGTCCAGCAGGGGAGAAGACCATGATGTCCTCGTCGTCGGACGACCCGCGGGAGACGGTGCGTCGCCGGTACGCCGACGCGGCGCTGACGGTGACCGCGGGCGGCACGGGGTGCTGTCCCACCCCCGACGTCGACGGATCGGTCGACGCGGACCGGGCGGTGACGACGCTCGAGCTCGACGACGCCTTCGGGTCGGCCTTGTACTCCCAGCTCGACCGTGACGACCTCCCGGTGGCGGCGGTCGCGGCCAGCCTGGGGTGCGGCAACCCCACCGCGGTCGCGGAGTTGGCCGCCGGCGAGCGGGTGCTCGATCTGGGCTCCGGTGGCGGGATCGACGTGTTGTTGTCCGCCCGACGGGTCGGCCCGTCCGGCTTCGCGTACGGGGTGGACATGACCGCCGAGATGCTCGAGCTGGCCCGCGCGAACGCGACGAAGGCCGGGGCGACCAACGTGGAGTTCCTGCTCGGCACGATCGAGGACGTGCCGCTGCCTGACGCCGCGGTCGACGTGGTGATCTCGAACTGCGTGATCAACCTGTCGACCGACAAGCCGGCCGTACT
>JBQGEH010000111.1:0-2666 GCA_052039515.1 Nakamurella sp.
GCGGTGAGCCGCTCGACCCGCGCCGGCATGGTGTGGCGGTACGTGGCGATCGTGAGGATGCCGGGGCCGACGAACGCCCAGGACCGGGCCCGCGCCCACGTCGCGTCGTCAACGGCGGATGCGGTGCGCAGCACCTCGCGCGCGGGCGCGTCGAACAGGCTCCAGGCGTACAGGAGGTCGACGGACCGGTCGCCGACGCCGATGCCGCCGAAGTCGATGACTCCGGCCAGCCTCCCGTCCGGGTGCACCAGGAGGTTCTCCGGCGAGAGGTCGGTGTGCACCCAGCACGGGTCCTCGCTCGCCGCAGGGACGTCCCGCAGGCGCTCCCAGGCCTGCCGGACCGCGGCGGGGTCGAACAGGTCCGACAGCTGAGCCGCGGCCTGCGCGGCCCAGCCGTCGATCGTGCCGGTGACCGGCTCGCCGCAGCGGTACCCCCAGTGCTCCGGCCCGGCCGGGACGGCGTGGGTGTCCACCTCGTGGAGGTGCCGCAGGAAGCCGCCCAGGGTGGATGCGAGGAGGTGCTGCTGCGGACCGCCCAGCGTGAGCGGCAGGTCCCCGGGGATCCAGGACACCACCGTCCACGGTCGGGCGAAGGCAGCTCCCGGCCGGCCGAACGCCACGACCTCCGGCACCGGGACCGGCAGGTGCGGCGCGAGGTGCGGCAGCCAGCGCGACTCGTTCGCGAGGTCGGCGACGTGGTCGTCGGTGCGGGGCATTCGCACGGCCAGGTCCTCGCCCAGGCGGAACACCCAGTTGCGGCACCCGGCCTGCGGGCTCGGGCGGACCGGCAGCCCGGCCAGCTGCGGGGCCTGGTCGCGAAGCAGCCGGGTGACCAGCCGGCCGTCGGGCACGACGGCCGTGGGGGCGGAGGGGGGCGCGTTCACCCGGACATGATGGACGAGTTCCGCGGCGGTGCCACATCCATTTCCGCCCGGCCGGTTCCGAACCGTCAGCCGAGCTCGAGGTCGACCCAGGTGGGCCGGTGGTCGCTCGCGCGGGCATACACGGCGTCCGGCACCGCCACCTCGCGGTGTGGCAGCACGTGCAGCTCGGGCGAGGCGAAGACGACGTCGAGCCGCCGGCGGGGGGCCCGCGCCGGGTAGGTCGGCCGGTCCGGGGAGACCAGGCGCAGCCGGTCGGGCACGTCGATCAGCCGCCAGGCTGCGCCGCTGGCCTCCTCGTTGAGGTCACCCGCCAGCACCAGCGGTCCGCTCCCGGCGATCCGCTCGAGGATCCGCTCGGTGTGGGTGACGCGCTCGGCCGCCCTCAGGCTCAGGTGCACCGACACGGCGGTGAGCGTCGCGCCGCCCGGCACCGCTACCCGCACCACCGCGTAGCCGCGGGTGCGGTCGGGCCAGCGCACCGGCAGCCGCAGGTGGTCGGTCTCGAGCACGCGCACCCGGGGCGAGGTGAGCACCGTGGTGCCACCGCTCCCCCGGTGCCGGCCCGGCCACGCCATGCCGCACGCCGCCGCGAACCGCCGGACCCGGCGGCTGCCCCACAGGCGCCGCGGCACCTCCTGCAGGCACAGCACGTCGGGGTCGACCGCGCGCACCACGCGGGCGGCGAGCCGGGAGTCGTCGAGGAAGTCGCGGGTGTTGTAGCTCGCGACCCGCACCACGGGCACCGGGCTCAGTGGCCGAGGGCGTCGGTGCGCGCGAGGTCGGCGGCGCCCACCAGGCCCGCCTCGTTGCCGAGCCTGGCGGCGACGATGTCGGCCTCGGGCCGGTAGCCGCGGCCGGTGAGCTGGCGGCGGAAGGCGGCGCGTGCCGGCTCGAGCAGGAGGTCACCGGCGGCGCTCACGCCCCCGCCGACGACGAAGGTGCCGGGGTCGAGCGCGGCCGCCAGGTCGGCCATGCCGATGCCCAGCCAGCGGCCCACCTCGGCGAGCAGCTCGCGGGCGAGCTGGTCGCCCTCCTGCGCCGCCTCGGTGACGAGCGGGCCGGTGAGGTCCTCCGGCCGCCCGCCGACCCGGTCGAACAGGTCGGACACGACCGGGCTGCCGGCCGACATCAGCCCGCGCGCCTCGCGCACCAGCGCGTTGCCCGACGCGTACTGCTCCCAGCAGCCCTTGTTGCCGCACTCGCAGCGGATGCCGTCGGGCACCACCTGCATGTGCCCGAACTCGCCGGCGATGCCGTGGCGGCCGCGGACGACGTGCCCGTCGAGCACGATGCCGCCCCCGATGCCGGTGCCGAGGTTGACCATGACGAGGTGGCTCTCGCCGCGCCCGGCGCCGAAGCGGTACTCGGCCCACACCGCGGCGTTGGCGTCGTTGTCGACGAAGATCGGCACGGTGACCCGGCGGCGCAGGGCATCGCGCAGGGGCTCGTTGCGCCAGGACAGGTGCGGCGCGAAGACCACGGTGGCCCGGTCCGCGGCCACGAACCCCGCCGCGCCGATGCCGACCGCGCAGATGTCCCCCGGCCGGCCGGCGAGCAGCTCGTCGACGACCGACACGATGGTGTCCTCGACGACCCGCGGGCTCGTCGACCGGTGCGGGGTGTCGCGCCGGGCCCGGGCCAGCACCGTGCCGTCGGAGTCGACGACCCCGCCGGCGACCTTGGTGCCACCGATGTCGATGCCGATGGCGAGCGAACCGTCAGCCACGGGGTTCCTCCTGGGGGTCGTCGGCGTCACTGACCGGGATGGGGCTTGCCGTGGCC
>JBQGEH010000112.1:0-4892 GCA_052039515.1 Nakamurella sp.
CCCCGGCGCCGTCCTGCACGTCGACCCCCTCGGCGGCCAGCGCGTCGGCGATGGCCTGACCGCTGGCCACCGCCTCCAGGCATCCGGTGTTCCCGCAGCGGCAGATCGTGTCGCCGCCGTCGGGTACGGCGACGTGTCCGAGGTCGCCGGCCGCGCCCCGCGCCCCCCGGCGCAGTTCACCGTCGGCGATGATGCCCGCGCCGATGCCGGTGGCGAGCTTGACGAAGAGCAGGTCGCCCACGCCGCGCCAGGCCGTGCGGTGTTCGCCCAGCGCCATGATGTTCACGTCGTTGTCCACGAGCACGTCGCAGCCGAAGCGGTCGGTCAGCATGCCGCGGACGTCGGCGTCGTCCCACCCGGGCATGATCGGCGGGTTGATCGGACGTCCGGTGGCGTGCTAGACCGGACCGGGCAGTCCGACCCCGAAGCCGCTGAGATCCGCTGCGGTGCGCCCGGTCTCGCCGAGCAGGCGGGAACCCTCGGTGGCCACCCAGTCCAGCACCCGCTGCGGCCCGTCGGCGATGCGCAGTGGCGCCTGGTGGGTGGCCAACACGCTGGACGCGAGGTCGGTGAGCGCGAGCCGGGCGTGCGAGGCGCCCAGGTCGACGGCGAGCACGCTGTGGCTCGCGGGGTTGAAGGCGAACGTGGCCGGCGGCCGGCCCCCGGTCGAGGAGGCGCCACCGGCCGGGGTCACGAGGCCGGACTCGAGGAGCTGGTCGATGCGCCCGCCGATGGTCGACCGGCCGAGGCCGGTCATCGCGATCAGGTCGGCACGGGTCCGGGGGCGACCGTCCCGCAGCAGCTGGAAGATCTCGCCGGTGCCGATGGCCCGGAAGGCCGGCCGGACCTCCGGCTCGCCGGTCACGTGCATCGACACAAACTACCGTCCGTCCAGGCCGGGGGCGACTGCGCGCGTCGCCCGTCGAGAGCCATCAGTGCTGGTCGGCGGCCGATGCCCTCGGAAGTGTGAATGACTTCCGGTTCTTGTCGGGCAACATTAGCTCAACAATCGCAAACTTCTGCTTGACACCCACCAAAAGGGGTGAAAGGTTCCTGGCATGGTCACCGCAGACCCCTCCGAGTCCGCGTCGCTGCTGGAGCTCCGGGGAATCGTCAAGCACTTCCCGGGCGCGAAGGCGCTCGACGGCGTCGATCTCGATCTCGTCCCCGGCGAGGTGCACTGTCTCCTGGGTCAGAACGGAGCCGGGAAGTCCACCCTCATCAAGGTTCTCGCCGGTGCGCACCAGCCCGACGCCGGCACCGTCCGGCTTGCGGGCGAAGAGGTCACGATCGCGAACCCGGTCGCCGCGCTCCGGCTGGGTATCGCCACCATGTACCAGGAGCTCGACGTCGTCGACGGGCTCAGCGTCAGCGAGAACGTCTTCCTCGGACACGAACGCGCCGTCGCCGGGTTCTCGCAACGGCGCGAGGCGACCCGGCGGACCCGCGAGATCCTGGATCGGCTCGGGCATCCCGAGATCTCACCGCACCGTGAGGTGGGTCGGCTGTCCGCGGCCGGGAAGCAGATCGTGTCGATGGCCCGGGCGCTGTCGCACGACGCGCGCGTCATCGTGATGGACGAGCCGTCCGCGGTCCTGGACTCCGAGGAGGTGGCGAACCTCTTCCACCTCGTGCGGGAGGTGACCGCGGCCGGCATCGCGGTCGTCTACATCTCCCACCGGCTGGAGGAGATCCGCGAGATCGGCGACCGGATCACCGTTCTCAAGGACGGCCGAACCGTCGCCCGCAACCTCGCGGTGGCCGACACCCCGACCGCCGACCTGATCCGGCTGATGTCCGGGCGCACCGTCGACAACGTCTTCCCGGTCGGCTCCGGCGTCGCCGCGGACGCCGACGTCGTCCTCGACGTCGACCGGCTGTCCCTCACCGGGGTCTTCGACGACGTGTCGCTGCAGGTCCGGGCGGGCGAGATCGTCGGGCTGGCCGGCCTCGTCGGGTCCGGGCGGTCGGAGATCCTGGAAACCGTCTTCGGCGCCCGCAAGGCCAGCGGCGGCACCGTCGCGGTCAACGGCCGCCGGATCCGCCGCGGCTCGATCGCCGCGGCCGTGGCGGCGGGGGTGGGCCTGGCGCCGGAGGAACGCAAGAGCCAGGCGCTGCTGCTCGACGAACCGGTGTTCCGCAACATCACCCTGTCCACCTTCTCCCGGTTCGCCCGGCTCGGGGTGCTCGGCGAGCGGCGGGAACGCGCCGCCGCCGTCGAGCAGTCCGAGGCGCTGCACCTGCGCCCGGCCGGCGTCGGCCGCGCGGTCCGCACGCTGTCCGGCGGCAACCAGCAGAAGGCGGTGCTCGCCCGGTGGCTGGTGCACGGCTGCCGGGTGCTGCTGCTGGACGAGCCCACCCGTGGCGTGGACGTCGGTGCCCGTGCCGAGATCTACGCGCTGATCCGGCGTCTCGCCGACGACGGGGCCGCCGTCGTCGTGGTGTCCAGTGAGATCCCCGAGGTGCTCGGTCTGTGCGACCGGGTGCTGGTCATCTCCGAGGGGCGGGTGGTCCACCAGGGGCCGGCCGCCTCCATCGACGAGCACCGCGTGCTCGACCTCGTCATGGAAGGAAGCGTCGCGTGAGCGAGCAGAAGACGGTGGCCGCGGCCACCCCGGGCGGCGGGGGATCGTCGCCCACCTCGGCGGACTCGGGAGGTGGCGGTCTGCTCAGCGGATCGGTGGGCCGCAATCTCGGGCTCGTCATCGCCCTGGTCCTGCTGTGCATCGTCGGGATCATCACCGGCGGTGAGCGTTTCGCCAGCGTCGACAACCTGCTGACCGTCCTGCGGCTCGCCGCGGTGATCGGGGTGCTGTCGGTCGGCATGACCTTCGTCATCACCGCCGGCGGCATCGACCTGTCCATCGGCTCGGTGCTCGGGCTCGCCACCGTGTGGGCCACCACCGTGGCCACCCAGACGATGGCCAAGGACGTGCACTGGATCGTGATGGTCGGTGCCGCTCTGGCCGTCGGGGTGATCGCCGGGCTCATCAACGGCGTCATCATCGCCTACGGCAACGTGGTTGCCTTCATCGCGACGTTGGCCATGATGGTGGCCGCGCGTGGCGTCGCCGAGATCATCTCCAACCGGCAGACCCAGGTGGTCAGCGTGCGGCCGTTCCTGGAGGCGTTCCGCGGTGATGTCCTGGGCGTGCCGAAGCTGGTGTGGATCTTCGCGATCGTCGCCCTCGCCGGGTGGTTCCTGTTGAACCGCACGACGTTCGGCCGTCGCACCGTCGCCATCGGTGGCAACCCCGAGGCGGCGCGACTGGCCGGTATCAAGGTCAAGCGGCACACGATGATGCTCTACGGCCTTGCCGGGCTGACCGCCGGGATCGCCGCGGTGATGATGCTCGTCCGCACCACCGCCGGCACCTCCACGAACGGCCAGCTGTACGAACTGGACGCCATCGCGGCGGTCGTCGTCGGCGGCACCCTGCTGGTCGGCGGCCGGGGCACCATCGTCGGCACCGTCTTCGGGGTGCTCATCTTCACCCTGCTGACCAATCTCTTCACCATCAACAACATGTCGATCTCGGCGCAGGCGGTGGCCAAGGGCGTCATCATCGTCATCGCCGTGCTCCTGCAGCAGCGCTTCGTCGCCCAGGCGCATCCCCGGAAGTAGCGGGAACAGCCCGCCCCCGCACCACCACTGCGGCCCCGCCGCCCGTCCGGGCGGCGTCGGGTCCCTCCCGTCGCGTCCCCGTACCCCACATCCCGCCGTCCCGAGGAGAAGTCGATGTCCGCACGCCGCCCCTTCCGCCGTACCGCCACCCCGCTCGCCCTCGCCGCGCTCACCGGTCTGGTGCTCGCCGGCTGCACCTCCAACGCCCCCGAGGCGGCGTCGACCAGCTCCGCGCCGGCCGCCACCTCGGCCGGCCCCGCCCCGTCGTCGGGCACCGGCGCCTCGTCGGGCAGCAGCGCGCCGACCTCCGGCGAGAAGGTGGTCATCGGGTTCTCCGCCCCCGCCGCCGACCACGGCTGGATGGGCGCCATCACCAAGGCAGCCGTCGCCGAGGCCGCCACCTACCCCGACGTCGAGCTCCGGCAGGCCGAGGCCACGAACGACGTCAACCTGCAGATCAGCCAGATCGAGACCTTCATCAACGACGGGGTGGACGCGATCGTGCTGCTGCCCTTCGACGGTGCGGCGCTCACCGAGGTCGCCACCCAGGCGATGGAGGCCGGCATCCCGATCATCAACGTCGACCGGGAGTTCACCAGCCCCTTCGCCTCCCGCACCACCGTGCTGGGCGACAACTACGGCATGGGCGTCAGTGCCGGCACCTACATCTGCAGCCAGCTCGGTGACCAGCCGGACGCGGTCATCGCCGAGGTCGCCGGGATCGACTCGCTCCCGCTGACCCAGGACCGCAGCCGCGGCTTCGCCGACGCGCTGGGCGACTGCGGCCTGACCGTGTCCAACCGGGTGGCCGCCGACTTCACCGTCCAGGGCGGGGAGACCGCCACCTCCAACCTGCTGCAGGCCGCGCCGAAGATCGACGCCCTGTGGAACCACGACGACGACCAGGGTGTGGGCGTCCTCGCCGCCATCGAGAACGCCGGCCGCAGCGAGATGCTCATGGTCGGCGGCGCGGGCTCGAAGAACATGATGGACCTGATCAAGTCGGGCGACTCGGTCGTGAAGGCGACCGTCGTCTATCCGTCCACCCAGGCCGCCGACGGCATCTCGCTGGCCCGGCTGATCGTCCAGAACGCCAACCTCGGCGACCTGCAGTCCTCCGGTGTGCCGCGCACCATCCAGCTGTTCGCCCCGGTCGTCACCGCCGACAACGACGACCAGGGTGTGGGCGTCCTCGCCGCCATCGAGAACGCCGGCCGCAGCGAGATGCTCATGGTCGGCGGCGCGGGCTCGAAGAACATGATGGACC
>JBQGEH010000113.1:0-1529 GCA_052039515.1 Nakamurella sp.
CGATCCAGATACGGCCCATAACCGATCAGATCGGTCGCGGAGTCCAGCTCGTGGCGGCTCTGTGGGGTCATCCAGTCCACATCGCCCGGGCCCAGGCCCACCACCACGACGCTCCCCGCGGTGGGTGCGACCCGACGCCCGCCGGGGACGACCGCGATCGAGAAATAGGGCACCGTGTCCACGTCGACCTCGCCGGCCGGCAGCACCCGCTGCGCGTCGGTGCTGGCGCGCTCCACATAGAATGCCTCGTCCAGTCGTCCCGCCATCGAAAGTGCTTCGCGCACTTGCGGGTACGTCCGTCCCAGCTTCATCACCACGGCGGCGTCGGCATCGGCCAGCCGGCGGGCGAGTTCGCGCACCGGCATGGTGCCGGGAAGCACCGACAGCACTTCCTCACCGGTCACCAGCGGGGTGGCGATGGCCGCCGAGGCGGCACTGACCGACGTGACCCCCGGAACGATCACCGCATCGAAGCGTGCGGTGAGCCGGGTATGCATATGCATGTAGGAGCTGTAGAACAGCGGATCACCCTCGGCCAGCAGGGCGACGTCGCGGCCGGCGGCCAGATGCGCGGCGATCCGGTCGGCGGCCTCCCGGTAGAAGTCCTCCATCGCGCCGGCGTAGCCACCCGGGTGGTCGGTGGTCTCGGTGGTGACGGGGTAGACCAGGTGCTCCTCGAGCTGCCCGGCACGCAGATACGGTTCGGCGATACGGCGCGCGATACTGCGGCCGTGGCGAGCGCTGTGGTAGGCCACCACATCGGCTTCGCCGATGATCCGGGCGGCCTTCACGGTCACCAACTCGGGGTCGCCGGGACCCAGTCCGACGCCGTAGAGCGTTCCGCTCATGCTCTCCCCGTGGCTCATTCGCGTTCGGTCGCAATCGCATTCACTGCGGCGGCGGCCATCGCGCTGCCGCCGCGCCGGCCCCGGACCACCAGGTAGTCCATCCCGCGCGGACGCTCGACGAGTTCGTGCTTGGATTGGGCCGAACCGACGAACCCGACCGGGCCGCCCAGCACCGACACCGGTGCCGGCACACCCTCGTCGATCAACTCCAACAACCGGAACAGTGCCGTCGGCGCATTCCCGATGGCTAGCACCGCACCGTCGAGACGGTCGGCCCACAGTTCCACTCCCGCCGCCGAGCGCGTCGTCCCGCGTTGCTCGGCCAATTCGGGCGCGCGCGGGTCGGCGACCAGCGACACGACCTCGTTGCGGGCGGGCAGCCGGGCGGCGGTGATTCCAGCGGCCACCATCGACGAGTCGCACAGGATCGGCGCCCCGGCGGCGAGTGCGGCGTGAGTGGCCGCGACGACCCCCGGTGTGAACGCGACGTGCTCGGTCAGGTCCACCTGCCCGCAGGTGTGAATCAGCCGGACCACCACCCGCGCGACGTCCTCGGGAAACGGGGCCAGGTCGGCCTCGTCGCGGATCGTCGCGAACGACTGCCGGTAGATCTCGGCGGCGTCGCGGATGTAGTCCAGCACGCCGCTCACCCTACGACGGGCCGTGCCGCGGCCGATAACC
>JBQGEH010000114.1:0-5556 GCA_052039515.1 Nakamurella sp.
GTGCATCCCGAGGATGCCTGCGATCAGCGCGGCGAGCAGCAGGAACCGGGCGGTCGCCGCCGAACGGGCCACACCACACCCCCACTCACCGGACGGCGCCCGGTGCGCCGGCCTCCAGCCTGCCATCCGCGGCGGAGTCGAGGTCGGTCGCTCGCGGCGCCCACGCGGCGCGGGCCACGGTGAGGCACGCCAGCAGCCAGCCGCTCCCGGCCAGCCAGCCGCCGATGACGTCGGTCGGCCAGTGCACCCCGAGGTACAACCGGCTCACCCCGACGGCCAGGACGACCAGCACCGTCGACGCCCACACGGCCACCCGCAACGCCCGGCGCCGCAGCAGCGGCACGAGGACGGCGGCGAGCACCCCGATCACCGCTGCCGAGGCGACGGCGTGACCGGACGGGAACGACGGGTTGGTCTCGGTGACCAGCCGGTACTGCACCGGCGGACGGACCCGGCCGACGATCGGCTTGGTCACGGTCACGATGAGGCCGGCGCCCGCGGTGGTCGAGGCCACGACCACCGCGTCGGCACGGCGGTGCCGGAGGAACAGCACGACCGCGACCACGGCGGCCAGTCCGCCCATCACCGCGGTGCCGCCGGCGTCGGAGACCGCGCGGGCGAGTGTGGTCCGGGTGCCGGTGCGGTGGGCGATCAACCACGACCAGACCGGACGGTCGATGACGGTCAGGCCGTCACCCTCGGCGGCCGCGTCGGTGAGCAGGGCGAGCACCAGGCCGATCACGGCCAGGACGGCGACTCGGACGGCGAGCGCCATGGCCGGGCGGGTGAACCGCTCCGTCCACAGCCGCGGTGCGACGACGAGGACGGTCAGGGCGAGGGCGGCCGCCGCATACGGCAGCCACGTCCCGGCGGTCATCCGGCCGCCGTGTCGCCCCAGGCGGCCGCGGCGCCGCTGTGACCGATCAGCACGACCTGCACGGTGGTACCGACCGCGACGACGACGGCGGCCGCCACCAGCACGCCGATCGCCCAGCGGGGCAGCCGGCGGAACCGGCCCGGCACCGTGCGCTCGCTCTGCCGCCACCACCACAGCGCGGCCGCCACGACCAGCACGCCCGCGGCCCACGGCAGCAGCCCGTCGGCGTACTCGGAATGCTGCCGGATGGCGGCGCTGCGGCCGAGGGCGTGCTCCAGGCTCTCCCCCGACTGCGTCGAGATCGGTACCAGGACGAGCGCGATCGCGGCCAGTACGAGCGGCGCCGGTCCGGCCCAGCGACGGAAGCGCGGCCAGAGCGCGGCGGTCAGCACCGCCAGCACGGCGGCCGGTACGAACACGACGGTGGCGTGTACGACCAGCGGGTGCAGCGGCAGGCCGAAGACGGTGTCGAACATGGTCCCTCCCTGGGTCTCGCGGCCCAGTGTCGGGACGTGTTCTCAGCGATTCATCAGAGCCGCCGGACGGGTGGCGGGGCGCACAATCGAGGCGTGCGTGACCCGGTCCCGAACCCCGCCCGGCCCGCCCTGCTGCTCGTCGAGGACGACGACCGGCTCGGGCCGCTCCTGGTCGAGGTGTTGGCCGAGTCCTACGACACGACGCTGGCGACCGACGGCCAGCAGGGGTTGCACTTGGGCCTGACCCGAAAGTTCGACGTGATGGTGGTGGACCGCGGCCTGCCTGCCGTCGAGGGAGTGGACGTGGTGCGAGGTTGGCGCCGCCGCGGGGTGACCACGCCGGTGCTGATGCTGACCGCGCGCGGCACCCTGGCCGACCGGGTGGAGGGGTTGGACGGGGGCGCCGAGGACTACCTGGTCAAACCGTTCGAGGTCGACGAGCTGCTGGCGCGGTTGCGGGCCCTGCTGCGGCGGCACCCGGACCGGGCCGAGGAGCTCCCGGTCGGTGGTCTGCGGCTGGCGGTCGCCGCCCGCCGGGTGCTCGGTGGGCCCGCCCCGGTCGACCTGTCGGGCCGCGAGTCCGCACTGCTGGAGCTGCTGGCCCGGCGGCCGGCCAAGGTGTTCACCCGCGCCGAGCTGCTGGCGCTGGTGTTCGACACCGAGGACGGCCCCGGGACCGTGGACACCTACGTCTACTACCTGCGCCGCAAACTGGGCCGGGGCGTGGTGCGCACGGTGCACGGCCTGGGCTACCAATTGGGCACGGCGTGACCGGGCGGCGTCGCTCCGGCGGCACGGTGGTGGGCGACGAGGAGATCCTGCGGGCGGCGGCCCGCACGGTCGGCGTCCAGCTCGCCGCGGTGTGTGCGCTGCTGGTGGTGATCGTGTCGGTGCTGGCGTTCTGGCTGATCGGGCGGCACACCGACCCCGGATCGGTGTACGCCGAGCCCGCCGGTGACGACGACGCGCTGGTGCGGGACGGGGTGATCGCCGCCGGTCTGGTGGGCGTGGTCATCGCCGGAGTGGTGGGCTGGCTCGCCGCGCGGCGGGCGGTCCGGCCGCTGGGGCGGGCGTTGCAGCTGCAGCGGCAGTTCGTCGCCGACGCCGGTCACGAGCTGCGCACCCCGCTGACCGTGCTGCACACCCGGGCCCAGCTGCTGCACCGCCGGCTCCCCGCCGACAGCCCGCAGCGGCCGGTGGTGGACCAGCTGCTGGACGACTCGCGGGCGCTGGGCGAGATCGTCGACGAGCTGCTGGCCGGGGCGGGGCTGCGGGACGAGAACGCCCCGACCGAGGACTTCGACGCCGGGCCGCTGCTCGCGGAGGTCGTCGCGTCGATGGCCGTGCTCGCCGACGCGGCCGGCGTGACGCTGACCGCGACGTCCGGTGACCCATCACGGCTGCACGGCTCCCGGGCGGCGGTACGGCGGGCCCTGGTCGCGCTGACCGACAACGCCCTCGCCCACACCCCGACGGGCGGCCGAGTGGTGCTGGCGGCCACCACCGCCGGCGACCGGGTCCGGTTGAGCGTCACCGACACCGGCGAGGGACTGCCCGACGGCCCGGCCCACGCGCTCACCGCCCGCTTCGCCCGCGGCGGCACCGCGTCCACGGTGGACGGCCGGCGCCGCTTCGGACTGGGGCTCGCGTTGGTCGCCGACGTCGCCCACGCCCACGGGGGTCGATTGCGGCTCGAGGCCGGCGATCCGGCCGGCGTCGTGGCGACGCTGGAACTGCCGGCCGTCCGCTGATCCCCGGGGTCACGTCAGCCGGGGACGGCGGGGGACGGTCGGCTCACCAGGCGACGTTGTCGTACCGCCCGAACGCCTCGCGGCTGATCTGCACCGAGTCGAGCTCAGCACCGGCGGCGAAATCCTGCTCGAGCAGCATGTAGTCGAAGTTCGGGAGGGCGTCGACGGCGTCGATGATCTGCTGGATCGGCAGGATCCCGGTGCCGACCTCGGCGAACTCGGCCGGCTCCTCCAGCTCGAGGAACAGCGGCATGTCGATCTGCGCGTCGGCGGCGAGCGGGCCCTCGAAGAGGTTCAGCGGCCGCGCCGCGTCGGCCGGAAAGTCCTTCTGGTGACTCATCACGAAGCGGTCCGGGTAGGTCCGGAACAGCTCCAACGGGTCCGCCCCACCCCGGTAGGCCCAGTAGGTGTCCAGTTCGAACCGCACCAGCTCCGGATCGGTGTACTCCATGAGGAGCTCGTAGACGGTCGTGTCCGCGAATCGTTGGAACTCCTGGAAATGGTTGTGGTAGAAGAATTCCATTCCACGTTCGGCGGCCACCCGGCCGACCTTGTTGAAGAATTCGGAACGGCGTTTGACGTACTCGACGTCGCCGTACGGGAAGAATTCGATGTCGCAGCCGATCCGACGGTTCCCGATCTTCTCCTGGAATTCCAGGATCCGGGGTAGCCGGTCCAGGTCGAGCGGATTGATCTGGCAGGCGACGATGGTCAGTCCGCGGTCGGCCATCATGGCCGTCAGGAATTCGGGCGGGATGCCGAAACCGATACCGTCCTCGGTCAGCGCCCGGTGGTTGGCGCCCTCGAGCCGGGTGAGCCCCAGATCGGCGAGGGCGTCGAGCGTCCCCTTCGGGTCGGCGGCGAGGGAATTGCGCACCGAATAGAGCTGGATTCCGATCTCGATGGCCATGGGCGTCTCCTTCTAGTGAGCGGTGCCGGGCGGCGCGGGGTGGGAGGCGGGCGCGTCGGCGTCCGCGGACGGGGTGTCGGACGGCGCCGGCCGCCGCCAGCCGTCGATGACCCGGTCGAGGTAGGCGTCGAAGGCCCCGACCAGATCGACGTCGCGGTCGAGCAGCCACTGCAGCTGGAGACCGTCCATCATGGCGCTGAGGCGCACGGCCTCGACCCGGGCGGCGTCGGCGGCGATCGGGGCGATCTCGCCCGCGGCGGCCGCGTGCAGGATCTCCTCCTGCAGTCGGGTCGCGATGTGGGCGTAGCGGTCGACGAAGTACCGGTGCGCCGGGTGGTCGGCGGCGGTAGCCTCCGCACCGAGGGTCAGGAAGAACGCCGACCAGGTCGGGTTGTCGCGGCTGTAGGCCATGCGGGTCCGCAGCATGTGGACGTAGGCGAGACCGCGGTGCTCGGCATCGGCGGCCTGCCGGGCGTCCCAGTCGTCCAGGACGGCGGTGAGCAGCCCGTCCTTGCTCCCGAAGTGGTTGACGATCTGCGACGCGGGAGCACCGATGGACTCGGCGATCATCCGCAGCGAGCCACCCCGGAACCCGTGCTCGCCGAACACCCGGATCGCGTTCTCCACGAGCAGCCGGCGGGTCTCGATGCCGGTGCGGTAGGGCCCCCGCGTACCGCTCACACCGTCACCAGCCGACGGGTGAGCGCCGCGGCGGTACGCACCGCGGTGGTCATGCCGATGAGCGTGGAATTGCAGGCCAGCGCGGTGGGGATGACGCCGTTGCCGGCGACGAACAGGTTGTCGAAACCCCACACCCGGCCCTCGACGTCGCAGACGCTCGTCCCGTCGTCACTCGCCCCCCGGCGCACGGTGCCGGTGTAGTGCAGCGAGCCGCCGGCCCCGAGGGTCGCGGCTTCGGTGGCCGGGTCGAACGGACCCATCCGAGCGGCCAGCCGGGTCTGGTCGGCTCGCGCGCGGGCGAGGCCGGCGAGATCGGCGTCGCTGTAACGGAAGTGCGTCGTGATCCGGGGCAGGCCCACGGCGTCGCACTCCGACTCGGAGAACGCGAGGCGGTTGTCGCGCTGGGTCTCGGTCGGCACGTAGTACTCGATGCCGACTGCGTAGCCGGTGGGAGCGGTCCGGTCGTCGACGAGCACCTTGGTCATGACGTGGACCTGGAAGGGCTGGGGCGTGTCGCTGTGCGGCACCCAGAGGCAGTCGGCGGCCCACTCGAGATCGGTGGGTGGGACCAGCGTCTCGGGATCGAACCCGAGCACGTCCGGATGGGCGATCACCTGCCCGCTGAGGAAGATGTGTTCGTTCAGGTAGCGCCCCAGGGCCGCCGGGCGGATCCCGGACGCGAAGAGCAGCTGCGGTGTGCGGATCGCGTCAGCGCAGACGACGACGTGTCGCGCGCGCACCTCCGTGATCTCGTCGGTCGCCAGGTGGCGCACGACCGCCCCACGCGCCTCCCCGTCCTCGTGGAGGATCGCGGTGCTCAGGCTGTCGGCGACGAAGGTGAAGGCCGGGTCGCTCGCGGGA
>JBQGEH010000115.1:0-9691 GCA_052039515.1 Nakamurella sp.
CCGCGACCGTCATCGGGCTCGTCGTCCTGCTGCTGATCGCCGCCGCCCTGGCCGTCGGGCTCGGCGCGCTGCGGCAGGCCCCGGCGTACGCGCTCACCACCGGTGCCGTGCTGCTGGCCACCCAGCTGGTGGCCTGGATGCTGACGCCGCTGATCGCCTTCGGTGTCGACGAGACCCTGGACCCGCAGCGGTTCGCGCTGCTGCCGCTGCGTCGCCGTGACCTGCTGCGCGGGCTCACCGCCAGCTCACTGATCGGCTGGCTCCCCGCCGTCAACGCCGTCCTGCTGGTCGGCGTGGCGGTGATGATCAGCCCGAGCTGGGCGGTGCTGCCGGTCGCCCTGGTGTGCATGGCGCTGCAGCTGTTGTTGCTGGTCACGCTGTCGCGGGCGACGTCGACCGCGCTCGCCGGACTGATGTCCACGCGGCGCGGCCGCGACCTGGGCATGATCGTCGGGTTCGGCGTGTTCGTGCTGTACTTCGCGGCGAGCCTGGCGCTCGGTCAGGTGTCGTCCGGCTCCGGCTTCGGTGACGGCGTCACGACCGCGGGGCGGATCCTGGGCTGGACCCCGCCCGGGGCGCTGGCCCGCATCCCGACCGCGGTGCACGACGGTGAGCTCGGGCTGGCCGCCGCGCTGCTGGTCATCGCGCTGGCCGGGATCGGCGTCGGGCTGCTGTGGTGGGGACACGCCCTGCGCCGCTCACTGGAGTCCGGCAGCTCGCTCACCGAATCGTCGTCCGCGGCGCGCGGCGGGCACGACTTCGGCCCGGCCGGCGGCGGCACCGCCCGCGTGGTGGCCGACCGCGACCGGCTGCTCATCTGGCGGGACCCCATGCGGAGGCTGCCGTGGCTGATGGTGGTGGTGTTCGTCGTGCTCTGGCCGTTCCTGGTCGTCCGCGGGCACGGCTCCCTGTTCGCGGTGGCCTTCGGCGCGCTGATGTCGGGCACCCAGGTCGGCAACCAGTTCGGGGTCGACGGCTCCGGGATGTGGCTGCACCTGGTGGCGATCGGCGACCGCACCCGCGCCCGGGCCGAGATGGTCGGGCACCTGCTGGTCGCGCTGGTCCCCGGCTCGGTCGTCGTCGTCCTCGGCGTGTTCGTGCAGGCCCTCGTCCGCGACGACCTGGCGTGGGTGCCGGCCGGGCTGGGGCTGTGCCTCGCGTCGCTGCTCGCCTCGGCGGGCCTCGCCGCGTACATGTCCGCGGCCCGGCCGTACGCGATGCCCCAGCAGCGGACGTCGATGTTCGCCTCCGCGGCACCGCAGCACAAGTCCCGGTCGCTGGTCGTCGCGGTGACCGTGCTGTTCGGCGGCCTGGGCGTCGCGCTGCCCGGGGTGGTGTTCGCCGTGCTGACCGTGACCGTCGCTCCCTGGTGGGGGTGGGTCGGTCTGGTGGTGGCCCCGGCGATCGCCGCGGTGGTCACCGCCCGGTTGATCCGGACGGCGTCCACCCGCTACTTCGAGACGGCGCCGGAGATCTTCGCCGCGGTCAGGCTCGGCGACCGGAGCTGACCGGGGTGGACCCGGTCTCGACACCGTCGGCCGGGTCGGCGTCCGGCAGGTCGTCGTCGGCGCCGCCGTCCCGGGCCTCCGGGAGCGCCTGCTCCGGCGCTGCGTCCGGCGAGTCGAGGTCCCGCGGGTCGCCGGCGCTGAAGTCGACCGTCCCGACCTCGGGGTCGAAATCGGCGCCGCCGGGCTTGCCGGCCTCGTCCGAGCGGGCCTGCAGCAGGTCGTCGGCCCGGGCCGCCGCCTCGTCGATCTGCTCGAGGAACGGTCGCAGACCGGCCAGCTGGGTCAGCACATGGGTGCGCAGATCGACCAGGTGATCCACGGCCTCGTCGGCCTCGACGACCCGGCGGTGCGACTCCTGGGCGGCCAGCGACACCCGCCGAGAAGCCTCGGCGTCGGCCTCGGCGACGATGCGGGCCGCCTCGGCGGTCGCGCTCGCGACCAGTTCGTCGGCCTGCTGGCGCGACTCGTTCTCCTGGTCGGCGACGTACTGGTGGGCCTGCGCGCGCCGGGCGGTGATGGCGATCGTGAAGTCCTCCTCGACCTCCTGCCGCCGGGCCGCCGCCTCCGCGTCCAGCCGCTGCCGCTCCGCGGTGGCGTCCGCGTCGAGCCGCTGGGCGTGGGCCACGGTCTGCTCGAGGTAGTCGGTGGCCTGGTTGATCAGCCGCTGCGACTCCGCCTGGGCGGCGGCGACGACGCTCGCCGCCTGGTTGCTCGCCTCGGTACGGACCCGCTCGCTCTCGGCCAGCGCCTCGTTGGTGATGTCCTCGACCTGCTGGGCGAGCTGGCCGCGGGCCTTCTCCCGCTCGGCCTCGAACGCCCGCCGGGCCTCGGCGAGTTCGGCGGCGCGGGCGTCGGTCTCGGCCTGCCGGTCGGCGGCGTCGGCGTTCGCGCGGGCGCGGATCTCCGACGCCTCCTCCTCGGCGAGGCGGATCATCCGCTGCATGCGCTCCGAGAGCCCCGACATCGTCGGGGTGCTCATCGCGGTGCGGTCCAGCTGCAACCGCAGGTCGTCCGCGTCGGACTGGGCCGCCTGCAGTTGGGCGGTCAGTTCCGACAGCCGGTGGGTGGCCGAGTCGCGGTCGGCGGTGAGGATGCGCAGGTCGTACTCGAGCCGGTCCAGGTACTCGTTGACCTGCTCCTGGCTGTAACCCCGGCGGACGGTCTCGAACGCGACCTGCTGCGGCAACCATTCACGGGAAGTCATGCCGTCCATGTTCCCACGCACCGCGACCGCTTCTCCGGCGGCGCGACGCCGCGTCCGGGTGTGTCCTGCACCGCCCGGACCGGGGCCTGGGCCGCCGCGGACGGCTCGGTTAGGGTTCCGGCATGGCCCCCGCCATCGAGGTGCGAGACGTCCGGAAGAGCTACGGCGCCCTGACCGCCGTCGACGGAGTGTCGTTCGAGGTGGGCACGGGGGAGTTCTTCGGCATCCTCGGGCCCAACGGGGCCGGCAAGACCACCCTGTTGGAGCTGGTCGAGGGGCTGCGCCAACCTGACGCCGGGACGGTCCGCGTCCTCGGCCAGTCGCCGTGGCCCCGCAACCCGGCGCTGCTGCCCCGGATGGGGGTGCAGCTGCAGGCGTCGGCGTTCTTCGAGATGCTGACTGCGCGGGAGCAGCTGCAGACCTTCGCCGACCTGTTCGGCGTCGACCACCGCCGGGTCGACGAGATGCTGGAGCTGGTCGGGCTCAGCGACAGCGCCTCGGTCCGCTCGGAGAAGCTGTCCGGCGGGCAGGCGCAGCGGCTGTCCATCGCCTGCGCGCTGGTGTCCGACCCGGAGGTCGTGTTCCTCGACGAACCGACGGCGGCGCTGGACCCGCAGGCCCGCCGCAACCTGTGGACGGTGCTGAGCTCGATCGCCGAGAGCGGCCGGACCGTCGTGCTCACCACCCACCACATGGACGAGGCGGAGATCCTGTGCGACCGGGTGGCGGTGATGGACGCCGGCCGGATCCTGCAGCTGGATTCACCGGCCGCGCTGATCCGGGCGCTGGACGCCCCGGTGCGGATCGCGGTGGAACGCGGCGCGTTGTCGCCGGAGCGGGCCGCGACCATCGACGGCGCCGACCGGGTGGAGGCGGAGGCGGCGTCCACCGTCATCACCACCCGCCGGCCGGCCGAGGTGCTGTCGGCGCTGGCCGCCGCCGACGCGCTCGCCGGGCTGCAGGTCCGCGGGGCCACCCTCGAGGACGTGTTCCTCGAGCTGACCGGACGGGAGTACCGGGTGTGACGGGTTTCCGGGCGCTGGGGCTGGCCATGCTCAAGGGCTTCTACCGCGACAAGATGACGATCTTCTTCACCGTCTTCTTCCCGCTGTTCTTCATCCTCATCTTCGGCGTGGTGTTCTCCGGCGGCGACGGCCAGTCCCGCCAGAAGGTCGTCCCGGTCGGGGATCTCGCCTTCGTCGACGGGCTGCCCACCGCGGCGCGGGCATCCTTCGACGAGGTCTTCGAGCTGCTCCCGGCCGCCGATCTGCCGGCCGCCCTGGAGGACGTGCGCACCGGCGACGCGGCCGCCGCGCTGGAACAGCAGGGCGATGCGCTGGTCGTGCACATCTCCCGGGCCGACCAGGTCGCCGCGGCCACCGTGCAGGGCGTGCTGTCGTCGTTCGTCGACACCACCAACCTCGCCGTCGCCCAGGTGACGCCGACGTACTCGCTGCAGGTGCAGCAGGTCGAGGACGAGTCGCTCGAGGGCATCCAGTACGTGGCGCCCGGGATGATCAGCTACGGCATCACCGTCGGCGCGACGTTCGGGGCGGCGCTGACCCTCATCACCTGGCGCAACTCGAAGCTGCTGCGTCGCCTGCGGTTGGCACCGGTGGCGACCGGGTCCGTGGTGGGCGCGCGGGTCGTGGTGTCGCTCGTCGTGGCGGTGTTCCAGCTGGGTCTGATGATCGCGGTGTCCAGCCTGCTCGGGCTGCAGCTGTCCGGCGCCTGGTACATGGCGGTGCCGCTGACGATCGCCGGGACGCTCGCCTTCCTGGCCATCGGGCTGCTGGTCGGCTCCATCGCCAAGACGTCCGAGGGCGGGTCGGGCCTGGCGAACCTGATCACGCTGCCGATGGGGTTCCTGTCCGGCGCCTTCATCCCGCTGGCCGCGGCACCCGCCTGGCTGGTGGCGATCAGCAAGGTGATGCCGATGGGCTACCTGGTGACCGGGCTGACCGACGTGCTGGTGCGCGGCGAGGGACCGGGCGCGGCACTGCTGCCGATCGCCATCCTGCTCGCGTTCGCCGCCGTGTTGACGCTGCTGGCGACCCGGCTGTTCCGCTGGGACGCCGCCTGACGGCTCAGAAGTCCCCGGCCGCCTTGCGCAGCTTGGTCAACAGCACCGAGAGCTGGGTCAACTCACCGGGTTCCAGGCCGACGAAGCCGAAGTCGGTCTCCAGCACGCTCTGCGTGGCCTCGTGCAGCCGCTTGCGTCCGGTGGGGGTGAGGGTGACCAGCGTCGTCCGGCGGTCGGTCGGGTGCGGCAGCCGCTGCGCGAGGCCGTCGGCCTCCAGCCGGTCGACGATGTTGGTGATGGACGTCGGGTGCAGCTGGAGGCGCTCACCCATCAGCCGCATCGGCAGCGAGTCCCGGCTGGAGAACGACAGCAGCACCAGCGCCTCGTAGCGGGCGAAGGTCAGCCCGTGGGCGCGCAGCGACTCGTCCACCGCGGCCTGCAGGATCTGCTGCACCCGCATGATGTTGGTGACCGCTTCCATAGACTCCGACGGTCCGATGCGCTCCCGCCAGGTCTCGGCGGCTTTGGCGATGAGGTCGAACGGCACCGGGGTCTCTGTCACGGTGCAGACGCTAGCAGGATGGAGAATCGCAGGTATGACCCGAAGCAATCCCCGCACCGACCCGGCCGCGCTGTCCGCGGCTTTCTCCCGGGCGGTCGACCTGTCCGCGTTGAAGCGTCCCGCCGCCCCCGCGGCACCGGCCGCTCCGGGCGGGTCCGCAACCCGGGTCGTCGACGTCACCGAGGCCACCTTCGGCCCGGAGGTCATCGAGAAATCGTCGCAGGTCCTGGTTTTCGTCGACGTGGGGTCGCCGCGGTCGCCGCTCTCGGTGCAGGTCGGGACGATGATGGAGCGGGTCGTGGGGCAGCATCCGGGGTCGGCGGTGCTGGTCCGGGTGGACGCGGACGCCCAGCCGCGGATCGCCCAGGCGTTCGGCGTGCAGGCCGTCCCGACGGTGATCGCGGTGGTCTCGGGGCAACCGGTCGACGCGTTCACCGGCGACCAGCCCGAGGCCCAGGTCGCGGCCTGGGTGCAGAGCCTCGTCGACGCCGTCGCCGACCGGCTGCCCGGTATCCCGGTCGACGGGGACGCGCCCGCCGAACCGTCGGTCGATCCGCTGGTGCTGGCGGCCGAGGACGCGCTGGAGGCCGGTGACCTGGCCGCCGCCATCACCGCCTACGAGACGCTGGTCGCGCAGCACCCGGGTGACACGGAGGCCGCCACCGCGCTGGCCCAGCTGCGCTTCCAGGACCGGGCGGCCGGGCTGCCGACCGACGCCGTGGACCGCGCCGCCGCCGCCCCGGACGACACGGCCGCCCAGATCGACGCCGCTGACCTGCTGTTCGCCACCGGCCGCACCGAGGAGAGCTACGGCCTGCTCGTCGATGCGGTCGCCCGCCTCGCCGGGGACGACCGCAGCGCCGTCCGCGACCACCTGCTGGAGCTGTTCGCACTGGTCGGCAACGACGACCCGGTGGTCATCGCCTACCGCCGCAAGCTCGCCGCCGCGCTCTACTGAGCCGGACCCATCCGGTCCCGCCCGGTGCTCAGCACCGTCCGGCGAATCCGTCCAGGTAACCGACGACCACGTCCGGCGACGTGTCCGGACGGGTCCGCAGGAAGGTCAGCGCCTCGTCCGGGTCGGTGAGCCGACCGCCCACGGCCTCGGCGTCGACGGTGCCGAACACCCCGGCCAGCCACCGGCCGACCGCACATCCCCGCCCGGTGTCGTCGCCGGTCGCCTGCTCGAGTCGGGCGGCGGCGGCCAGGGCGGCGTCGCCGAGCCGTGCGGCCAGTGTCCGGTCGGCGTCGGACACCCTGACCGGGGGCAGATCCCGGGCCGCACGGTCGGCCGGGGCGGCGAAACGTCCGAGGGTCACGTCGATGTCGTCGGGTCCGACGTCCCGGCAGGCGGCACCGCCGCCGCGCAGCCCGAGCAGCGCGGCCTGCGCGCGGTCGACGGACAGCCCGTGGGCGGTGGCGTCGGTGGGGGTGACCGACGGCTGGTCGCCGAAGTCCAGCAACGGAGCCAGCGCGGTGATCCGCTCGTCGGCCGGGACCAGCGCCGCGACGGCGGCCCCGGCCAGGCAGTCGGCCTGCAGCTCCCGGAACAGCGGGGTGTCGGGCGCGCCCAGCCGGGCGGCGACGGCGTGCCCGAACTCGTGGGCCAGGCTCGCGGTGAGGCCGTCCCGCCCGTAGTGGTCCAGCAGCACCGGGACGAGCACACCGGTGTCGTAGACGATCCCGTCGTCGGCGGGGCAGTAGTAGGCGTTCCCGGTGATCTGGTCGGGCGCGGCGATGCACAGCACCCCGGCGCCGTCGGCGCCGGAGTCCAGGGGGTGCAGGCCGCCGCGCAGTTCCACCCAGCCGGTCCCGGTGACGGCCGGATACGCCGTGCGCCAGTAGTTCTCGACCGCGGCGAAGACCGACGCGGCGGTGGCGTCGTCGGCGCTCGCCTGCGCCACCGGATCCGGTGACCCGGAGGTGGCGTCGGCCGGCCCCGGAGCGGTCGCGGTGCAGCCGGTCAACGCGACCAGCCCCACCGCGACCGCGGCGAGCGTCCTACGAATGGTCCGGCTCGGCCACACTCGGCTCGACGGCCTCCGCCGTGTCGGTGTCGGGCACCAGGATGAGCGAGCCCAGCGGCGGCAGCACCACGGTCGCCGAGGTCGGCTGGCCGTTCCACGGCTCGCCGTCGGCGGTCACCGCACCCATGTTGCCCATCCCCGAACCGCCGTAGATCTCGGCGTCGGAGTTCAGCGCCTCCCGCCAGCGGCCCGCGACCGGCAGCCCCACCCGGTACCAGTTGTGCGGCTGCGCCGAGAAGTTGATCAGCACCGCGACCACCGACCCGTCGCTGCCGTACCGGAGGTAGGTGAAGACGTTGCCGTTGCGGTCACCGCCGTCCAGCCACTGGAAGCCGGCCGGCACGTGGTCCTGCGACCACATGGCCGGCGACGAGCGGTAGAAGCGGTTGAGGTCACCGACGTACTGCCGCAGCCCGCTGTGCAGCTTGTGCTCCAGGAGCCACCACGGCAGCGACTGGCTCTCGCGCCACTCGTCGAACGCACCGATCTCCGAGCCCATGAACAGCAGCTGCTTGCCGGGGTGGCCCCACATGTGGGTGTAGTACGAACGCAGGTTCGCGGCCTTGCGCCAGCTGTCCCCGGCGACCTTGCCCCACATCGAGCCCTTGCCGTGGACGACCTCGTCGTGCGAGATCGGCAGCACGAACTGCTCGGAGTAGGCGTAGACCATCGAGAACGTCATGTCGTCGTGGTGCCAGGAGCGGTAGATCGGGTCGCGCGACAGGTACTCCAGGGTGTCGTGCATCCAGCCCATGTTCCACTTCATGTGGAAGCCCAGACCGCCGACGTAGGTCGGCTTGGTGACACCCGGCCACGAGGTGGACTCCTCGGCGATCATCATCACGCCGGGGTGCCGCTTGCCGACGGTCGCGTTGACCTCCTGCAGGAACGACACCGCCTGCAGGTTCTCCCGGCCGCCGAACTCGTTGGGCTCCCACTGGCCCTCCTCGCGGGAGTAGTCCAGGTAGAGCATCGAGGCCACCGCGTCGACCCGGAGGCCGTCCATGTGGAACTCCTCGAGCCAGTACAGCGCGTTGGCGACGAGGAAGTTGCGGACCTCGCGACGACCGAAGTCGAAGATGTAGGTGCCCCAGTCCATGTGCTCGCCGCGGCGCGGGTCCGGGTGCTCGTAGAGCGCGGTGCCGTCGAAGCGGGCGAGCGCGAACTCGTCCTTGGGGAAGTGGCCCGGGACCCAGTCGAGGATGACGCCGTAGCCCTCCTGGTGCAGCCGGTCGATCAGGTAGCGCAGGTCGTCCGGGTCGCCGAACTTGGAGTCGGCGGCGTAGTAGCCGGTGACCTGGTAGCCCCAGGAGCCCTCGAAGGGGTGCTGCTCGACGGGCAGCAGCTCGACGTGGGTGAAGCCGGTCTCGGCGAGGTCGGCGATCAGCGCGTCGGCGAGCTCCCGGTAGGAGAGCCCCCGCTTCCACGAGCCGACGTGCAGCTCGTAGATCGACATCGGCCCGTTGAGGACGTCGGAGGTGGACAGACGCTCGATCCACTCCTGGTCGTTCCACTCGTGGGTGCTGCGGAAGACCTTGGACGCCGTGGCCGGCGGCACCTCGGCCCAGTTGGCCATCGGGTCGGCCTTGTCCCGCCACACCCGGTCCGCGCCGAGGATCTGGTACTTGTACGCCGAGCCGACCTCGACGCCGGGGACGAACAGCTCCCAGATGCCGCTGGAACCCAGCGACCGCATCGGCTGGTTGACGCCGCTCCAGTAGTCGAAGTCGCCGGTGACGCGGACGCCGGCGGCGTTGGGCGCCCAGACGGCGAAGGACACGCCGGTGACGGTGCCGCCGGGGGTGTCGTAACTGCGCGGGTGCGCGCCGAGCACCTTCCACAGCTGCTCGTGCCGGCCCTCCTGGATGAGGTGGATGTCGATGTCACCCAGGGTCGGCAGCCAGCGGTACGGGTCGTCGACCTCGTGGGCGTTGCCGTCGTCGTAGGTGACGCGGATCCGGTAGTCGCCGACCGGGCCGTCCAGGAAGGCCGACCAGACACCGCCGTAGGTGCTCTCGAACGGGATGGTCTCGCCGCCGTGCAGCAGTTCCACGGTGCGCGCGTGGTGGCGCAGGGTGCGCACCACCGAGCGGCCGTCGGCCAGCGGATGGGCGCCGAGGATGCTGTGCGGGTCGTGGTGCGCACCGCCGTTGAGGCGCTGGTACTCCTCCTCGCTGGGGCCCTCGACGGTGGCGCTCACCTGGTTGCCGGCGTCGGACACGCCCTCGGCGCCCTTGGCGGCGGCGACCGAGTCGGAGGCGGGGGCGGTGGAGCGGGTGCGGCGCGGCGGCCGGGCGTGCACCGCGCCGGCCGGCGCCAGCGGCGCGACCTCGGCGGCGTCATCGGAGTCCCCGCCGGCGGCGGCCG
>JBQGEH010000116.1:0-2293 GCA_052039515.1 Nakamurella sp.
CCTCGGCCCGGTACGACCTGCTGTGGACGGAGGTCGTCATCGTGACCCTGCTGTCCTTCGTGCTGTACGCCGGTGTCGGCCTGCTGGAACGACTGTCGGCCCGCCGCTACCGGGGCCGCGTCGGCTCTCCCACCCACGCCGACGCGTCGCGCACGCCCGCGGTGGCCGCGGCGTGACGACCGACCCCACGCCCGACGTGGGCGCCGTGATCCGGGCGATGCGGCAGGTGCAGGGTCTGACCCTCGTGCAGCTCGCCGAGCGCGCCGGCCTCTCCAATCCGTTCCTCAGCCAGGTCGAGCGCAGCAAGGCGCAGCCGAGCATGCAGTCGCTGCACCGCATCGCCACCGCGTTGGGCACCACGCTCGCCGTGCTGACCGCGAGTGCGCAGGCCGCCGGATCCGACGACGACATCTCACTGGTACGGGCCGACGATCCGCTGGTCAGCACCCACGAGATGGGGTGGACCCGGCCGCTGGTCCGCGGCGTGCGGAGCCTGAACCCGCTGGAGTTCCACGTCACCTCCGACCGCTACGAACGCGCCTACTGGCGGCATGCGGTGGCCGAGTTCCTGCACGTCCTCTCGGGCACCCTGCTGGTCGACCTGGACGACAAGGGGGTGCACACGCTGCGCGCCGGCGACTCGCTCTACATCCCCGAACGGATCCGTCACCGCTGGCGCATCCCCGCCCGGTGGCCCAGCCGGGTCCTCGTCGTCCAGGCCGGCCCGCACGACGACGCAGACCTCGAAGCACGCTCCGTCCACGATCGAGAGGAACCGAACACGTGAGGATCTCGCGGATCACCCCGCTGCCGATGCGGGTCAGCTCGGCCAACGGGCCGATGACCTTCTTCGCGGTGCGGGTCGAGACCGACACCGGCCTGGTCGGCCACGGCGAGGCCTGCGACTGCTTCGGCATCTCCCATCCCACCGTGCACGCGGCCGTCGTCCGTGACGTCTTCGCGCCGCTGCTGGTCGGGCAGGAGCTCACCGCGCCCGCGCCGCTGATGCACCGGCTGCGCCGGGCGACCCGACGGGAACTGGGGGAGAGCTGGGCGGCCGCGCAGTCCCGCAGTGCCATCGAGATCGCCCTGTGGGACATCCTCGGGCGGCGGGACGGACGGTCGGTGTCGACGATGCTGGGCCGGGTCCGGGACAGCATCCCGGTGTACGCCGGCAGCAGCCCGTTCCTCGACGACCACGAGGCCCCGTTCCACCTGGAACGACTGCGTCCGATGCTGGACCGGGGGGTGCGACACGTGAAGCTGCGCACCGGTCCCCGGCCCGACCGGGCCGTCGACGTGCTCGCCGACCTCCGGCGGCTGCTCGGCCGCGACATCGAGATGATGGTCGACGCCAGCGAGTCCCTGGACCTGCCGACCACCGCCCGGCTGACCGATCGGATGGCCGAGCTCGACGTGCGATGGCTCGAGGAGCCGCTGATGCAGAGCCGGCACGGCGCGATGGCCCGGGCCGCCACCCGGAGCCGGGTGCCCATCGCCGCCGGCGAGCACCTGTTCAGCGCGGAGGAGGCGCTGGCCGCGCTCACCGCCGGGGAGATCCAGGTCGTCCAGCCCGATCCGTGCATCTCCGGTGGGATCGCCGAGGCGTGCGAGATCGCCCGCATCGCAGCTGGTCTCGGGGTGCGGGCGGTACTGCACTACCACGCCGGCCTCATCGGCATGGCGGCCGTGCTGCAGGTCGCCGGGGCTTCGCCCGAGGTGGACCTGCTCGAAGACCCGGTGCACCTGGACACCGTGCTGCGCACCCAGTCCGGCGGCGACGAGTTCGGTGTCGCCGCGATCGAGAACGGTCGGCTGGCCGTCCCGGACCGGCCCGGACTCGGGGTCACGCTGACCGACGAGGTCCTCGCCGCCCACCTGCTGTCGTGAGGGTGCTCGTCACCGGTGCCCGCGGCAAGGTCGGCGCCGCGGCGGTCACGGCGCTGCGGGCGGCCGGTCACGACGTCGTCGCCACCGATCTCGCGCCGCCGGACTACGACGGCCCGCCGTACCGTCGCGCCGACGTCACCGACGCCGGAGACATGTTCGCCGTCGTCCACGACGTCGACGCGGTCGTGCACACGGCGGGCATCCCGGAGCCGACCCGCGACCCCGGGCACCGGGTGTTCGCGGTGAACGCCCTGGGCACGTTCAACGTGGTCGAGGCGTGCGTGCGCGCCGGTGTGCGCCGGCTGGTCAACCTGTCCAGCGACAGCGTCACCGGCTACACCTGGTCCGGTGGTGCGGTCCGCCCCGCGTCGTTCCCGATCGACGAGACGCACCCGACGACGCC
>JBQGEH010000117.1:0-3506 GCA_052039515.1 Nakamurella sp.
TGTCCTGGCTGTTCGAGGCCGACGGCCGGTTCCTCGCCGAGGATCTCGTCACCCCGGCGATCGACTCCGACGCCGGACGCGCCGCCGTCGACTTCACCAAGAGCGTCTTCACCGACAACCTGAAACCGCCGAACGGGTCGGTGAAGTCGACCACCAACGCGCAGGCCATCTTCTTCTCCCAGACCGCCGCGATGGGATGGGGTGGGGCCTTCCTCATCCCGGACGCCACCAGCACGCTCGAGTTCGAGTGGGGCGTGACGTTCCCGCCGAAGAACGTCCGCAGCGCGGGCGACTTCGGCGGCAACGCCCTCGTCGCCACCGCGGCCACCGCGAAACCCGAACTGGCGGCCCGGTTCCTGGACTTCGTCACCCAGACCGACCCGATGCGCACGTTCTGCGCCGGTGCCTCGCTGCTGCCGACCCGGGCCGACCTCGTGCAGCAGGGCATCCAGTTCGCGGTGCGACCGGAGCTCTCACCGGTGTTCATCAGCCAGGCCGCGAGTGTGCAGGCCCGCGACTCGGGACAGGTGGCGTCGCCGTCGATGTCGAAGATCATCACGGTGCTGCAGGACCAGCTCGAGCAGGCGTTCGTCGGCGGTCGCAGCACCGACGACACCATCGCCGGCATGACGGCGGGGATCGCCGCGGCGACCGCGTCGTGACGACCACCGGGGCGGACGTCCCGATGCCGGCCGCCTCCCCGGTCGCCCTGCTCGAGCCGCGACGCCCCTCCCGGCGGGACACCCGACCGCGCGGCCTGCACGGCGAGACCCGCGCGGCCTACGGCTTTCTCGCGCCGAACATGCTGCTGATCGGGCTGTTCGTGCTGATCCCGCTGGGGTGGGCGCTGAGCATCAGCCTGCAGCGGACCAACGGTTTCGGGGCCGGGGACTTCGTCGGGCTGGCGAACTACCGGCGGCTGTTCGCCGACCCGCTGTTCTGGCGCTCGACGCTCAACACCGTGGTGTTCACGCTACTGGTGACGCCCCTGTCGATGGCGCTCGGTCTCGGGATCGCGGTGCTGTTCAACGCGGTGCTCCCCGCCCGTGGGCTGTTCCGGTCGGTGCTGATCCTGCCGATGGCCATCTCCGGGGTGGCCACCGCGCTGATCGGCACCCTCGTCTTCGACGAGAACACCGGGCTGCTCGACAAGCTGCTGCGCACCCTCGGCCTGCCCGACGTGGCCTGGCAGTCCGGCGGCACGGCGGCCTTCGCGTCCGTGGTGATGGTGACCCTGTGGTGGCGGGTCGGTTTCAACATGCTCATCTACCTGGCCGGGTTGCAGGCCATCAGCCCCCACCTGTACGAGGCGGCGACGCTGGACGGCGCCAGTGCCTGGCAGCGGTTCCGCAACGTCACCGTGCCGCTGGTCGGGCCGTCGTCGTTCTTCCTGCTGATCCTCAACGTCATCTACTCGTTCCAGGTCTTCGACATCATCTTCGTGATGACCGGCGGCGGCCCGCAGAACGCGACGTCGGTGCTGGTCAGCTACGCCTACGACAACGGCTTCGTCACCCGCGATCAGGGATACGCCGCCGCCATCGGAATGGTGTTGCTGCTGTTCACGCTGGTCTTCACCGCCGTGCAGTGGCGCACCAGCCGGACCCGGGACCTCGTCGAATGACCCGCCCCGCCGACACCGACCGCCGGCCCGCCGGCGTCGTGGCGCCCGGTGAGATCCCGCTCAACCGGCCGCGCACCCACCGGACGGCGACCGCCGCCCGGCTGGTGCTGGCCGTGGTCATCGCCGCCGTCATCCTTTTCCCGCTGTACTGGATGGTCGTCGTCGCGCTGTCCAGTCGCTCCGAGCTGTTCAGCGGCGCGCTGCGGCTGTGGCCGCGTGAGCTCACCCTGGACAACTTCCGCCGGGTGTTCACGTCGTTCCCGGTGGCCACCTGGTTCGGCAACTCGGTGGCGATCGCGCTGGTCGTCGCGCTCATCACGGTGGTCATCAGCATGATGGCCGGTTACGCCTTCGCGCACCTGCGCTTCCGCGGATCCGGGGTGCTGTTCCTGATCGCCCTGTCCACCCTGATGATCCCGATCCAGGTGATCATGGTGTCGCTGTTCCAGCTGGTCACCGAGCTCGGGCTGTACGGCAGCTACTGGGCGGTCATCCTGCCCAGCGCGGCGTCCGGGTTCGGGGTGTTCCTGGCCCGGCAGTTCATCCTGGCCATTCCGCGGGATCTCATCGAGGCGGCCCGCATCGACGGGGCCGGGCACGTCCGGGTGTTCACCCGGATCGTGCTGCCGCTGTCCCGGCCGCTGCTCGCGGTGCTGTTCTTCATGAGCCTGCTGCAGACGTGGAACGACTTCGCCTGGCCGCTCATCGCGCTCAAACTGAACCAGCTGTTCACCCTGCCCATCGGGCTGCTGTACCTGCAGGGGCAGCTCGGCTCGGACTACGGCGCGACCATGGCGTTCGCGATGATCAACGTCGTCCCGATGGTGGTGCTGTTCCTGGTCTTCCAGCGCTACTTCGTCCAGGGGTTCGCGCGCAGCGGCATCAAGTAGCGGCGATCCGTCGGTCCACCGTCGGTGGGATCAGGCAGAGTGGACCCGTGCCCGCCGACCCCACCCCGCCGATGGACGAGACCGGTCCGGTGCTCGCGGTGGACGGCAACTCGATCCTGCACCGCGCCTTCCACTCGCAGGCCGGCACCGGTCTGCGCGGCGCCGACGGCAGCCCGATGTGGGCGATCCGCGGGCTGGTCGGGCAGCTCGTCGAGGCCGTCGACCGGGTCGCACCACGACAGGTCGTGATCGGGTTCGACGACGCGACGTACAGCGTCCGCCGCGAGCGCTGGACCACCTACAAGGCGCACCGCGCCCCGAAACCGGAGAGCCTGGTCAGCCAGCTCGCGCTCGCGGTCGACATGCTCCGCGACCTCGGCATCCCGGTCGTCGTGCCGGCCGGGCTGGAGGCCGACGACGTCCTCGCCGCGGTGGCCGCCCACGCCGACGTGACCGGCGGCCGGGCCGTGCTGATGACGTCGGACCGGGACGCCTTCGCGCTGATCAGCCCCCGGACCTCGGTGCTGCGGATGCTCAGCGGCGGCGTCGAGGGCTCGCCGCTGCTCACCCCGGAGCGGCTGCACCTGATGAGCGGGATCCACCCCGGCCAGTACCTCGACTACGCCGCCCTCCGCGGGGACGCCTCGGACAACCTCCCCGGGGTCCGCGGGGTCGGCCCGAAGACCGCCGCCCGGCTGCTCGCGGCCGTCGGCACCGCGCGCGCCGCGTTCGACGACCTGCACGCGGGCGGCACCCGGGTCGTCGACGCCGTCGGCCCGACGGTCGCGCGACGGCTCGCCGAGCCCGCCTCCCGGGCGGCGTGGGAGCTGAACTGCCAGGTGATGGCCCCGCAGCCCGGCGTCGTGCTGCCCACCCCGGGCGGCTGGCCGCTGGCGGTGGACGCCGTGCAGCAGGCCTGCCGGACGCTGCAGATGCCGGCGACCACGACCCGGGCGCTGCGCGTGCTGGCCCACCACGACGGCCCGGTCGCG